>JAMLHE010000005.1 GCA_023957315.1 Candidatus Kapaibacterium sp. | reverse complement strand
TTTATTATCAAAGCAAATATGAAGGTATCGCTCATTATTTTCAGAGGTAACAAATAATAATGTATCGCCTAGATTGATTGAGCTTGAAATCTTATTTTGCAAATCAACATCATTGAATTTTGTTAAAAAAAACAAACTTGGCGTTTGGCTTTGTACAAATGATGTATTCACCAAAATGAATAAGGTGATTAAAAAGGTAAGTACGATTTTCATAATAGCTCCTAAAAGTATTTAAATTTATTAATTTTATAAATTCCAAAAACGTATAGCCGCTTGGGAATCGAGCCACCCTCAAAGCTCCCCGTTCTTCGAGTGTTCATCGAACAATCATAAACTACCTCTCTCGCAATTGAGCGGATACCTTATAAGCCCCATGTCGTAAAATCTAAGCATCAAAATCCCACTTTGATTGTTTCCACATTCCATTTCAAAAAACTTTTTTCAACAATAGTATATCTCTATTTCCAAACAACAAATCAAATTTCGAAAAGTTACATTTTTTTTGATAATTTTTCAAAATATTGCACTTTTTTTCAACACTGAATGTTTGTTGATGCTACATATGAGGTATATGTGCAAATAAATAAAAACTTCGTTATACTTTAAAGCATAACGAAGTTTAGACAAATAAGCAATTAATTAAAACCTATAATTATTTCCCAAAATCTTTCTTTTTATCAGGAAATTGCGGCAAAGCCGGAATCTTGGGCTTGGTGTCGGTTTTGAGCAAATCGAGAATTATTTCAATTCCCCGATTGAGTTGCTCGTCCGTTCCGTGATATTCCTTCCAAGGGTCGTTGTCCACCTCTATATCCGGCACCATACCAACATCTTCGAGAATCCATTTGCCGTCGGGGCTGAAGTTCGCTACTTCGGGTTTGCGGACGTCGCTGCCATCAAGCAGAGGCAATGAGCCGTATATGCCGACAACGCCACCCCAGCTTCGTTTGCCGATTACAGGACCCAAATTCAAACGCTTGAACTGGAAGGGGAAGAGGTCGCCGTCGGACATGGACTGCTCGTTTATCAGGCATACCATTGGTCCGGTCATGATTGCGTCGGGATTTGTCAAGATTTCGTCCTGGTTGCGACCGTATTTGACGATTGCCAATTCGCGGCGCAATCTTTCGATTATCATCGGAGATACGTTGCCACCGCCGTTATAGCGGTCGTCAATTATCATACCTTCTTTTTTGGTCTGTGGGTAGAAATAACGTACAAACCAGTTCAAACCATTAAATGGTGACATGTCCGGAATGTGCACGTAGCCAATTCTTCCGCCTGTCGCTGAATCAACTTTGCGGCGATTTGTTTCCACCCAATCATAATATCGCAAATCTTTCTCGGATTTTAGTGTTTTAATATTTAATTTTCTGGCTCCATCACGAGAGGCTTTGGAATTAATTTCAATTTCGACAAATTTATCAGCTTTATTAATTAATTCAGAAAATGGAGTGCGTGATTGATTGAGCGTAACTCCATTAATTGCAACAATATAATCACCATTTTTTATATTCAGTCCGGGTTCAGTCAGAGGTGAACGCAAATTTTCTTCCCAATTCATTCCTTCGTAAATCTTTTTTATTCGGTAAAATCCTGAAGATTTGTCAAATTCATAATCGGCACCTAATAACCCGATTGGCACTGCAGTCACTTTCGGCATATCGCCACCACTTACGTAAGCGTGTCCGGCATCGAGTTCGCCAATCATTTCTCCGATAATGTAAGTCAAATCAGTTCGGTGAGTTACGTAGGGGAGAAGCTGCTCGTATTTAATTTTCAAGGAATCCCAATTATATCCGTGCATATTCGGGTCATAGAAAAAGTGCTTCATGTGGCGCCAAGATTCATTGAAAATCTGCTTCCATTCTGCACGTCGGTCAAGCATCACTTGCATATCTTTGAAATCTAATTTCCCTTCTTTAGTTGTAATATTCTCTTTCAGAGATGAAATATAATAATCTTCGCCCGATTTGAATAAAATTGAATTTTCATCATGACTAATTACATATTGCGAAAACTCACCAACTTCTTTTTCTTCGCGCTTAACTGCATCATAATAATAGAACTTAGGCTTTTGACCGGATGCACTCCGTACAAAATACATTCGATAATTCATTGTCGCAGTCAAATTGGAATAATTTCCCGCTGCAACAGGAAATTCGAATATTCTGCTTTCTATGCCTTCAAAATCTATTCTTATCGGGTTTTCGGCACTTGCTTTTTCCTTTTTCTTGGTTGGCTTTTTCTCATCGCCCTTTTCTTCGTCACTTTCAAATACTGCAAATGGATTTAATGTTGTGTCTTGCAACGTAACACCATATATTTTAGACATATCCGAATATTGGAAATTATATTCGAAAGCCCCAAAATTTGGTTTAAAATTACGGTCAGAAATGAAAAATAAGAAGCGTCCTCCGGGAGAAAATTCTACTCCGTAGCTGTTAAAGAATTCATTTGTAACGGGATAGCTCTTATTATCTTTAAGCGAATAAATATAAATCATTCCTGTGCGGCGGTCTGTATAATTTGTGTAAGCAATCCATTGATTATCCGGCGACCAATCAAAATCGGAAAAACTCCAAAATCTTGACTTAGCAATATTAGTCTGCTTTTTGCTTACAATATCAATATAATATAAATTGCGAGTATTATCGGATGATATTAATTTCTTGCTGTCCGGCGACCATTTCAATCCATAACGATAAAAATTTCCATCATTAGTCAATTTAATTTCGCCCGTTCCATCAGCTTTTATGATATATATTTCATCTGTACCGCTTTTATCGCTGATGAATGCAATCAATGAGCCGTCAGGCGACCATACTGAGCTTCTTTCATGAATTCCGGAAGTGCTTGTAAGATTTCGGATATTTCCCTTGGAAGCAGGAACGGTGAATAAATCGCCTCGCCCTGTAAATAGTGCACGTGCACCGCTTGGGGAAATGTCAGCACTTGTAATTCTATCTTTCACTGTCACCAATGAAGTGCGTAATTGCGGAAAATCTTCTTTAACTTCAATATTTATTTGGCGGACATTTTCATTTGCTAAATCCATTAAATAAATATTTCCGCCATTTTCAAATGCGATATGATTTTTGCCTTTTGAAGGGAATTTCACATCATAATAATCAAAATTGGTGATTTTTCGAGTTTGTTTCGTGTTCAAATCGTAGGAAAATAAATTCATCGTAAAATCTCTATCTGAAAGATAATAAATTTTGTCACCATGCCAAATGGGAATAATATCTTGGAAGTCATTGTTAGTAATGTTTTCGCTTTGCCCGGTGGCGAGGTCATAAATCCAGATTTCGTCAGCTTGACCGCCACTATAGCGTTTCCAAGTTCTATATTCGCGGAAAATGCGATTGTAAGCCAACTTTGTGCCGTCGGAATTCATCGAAGCGAATCCGCCACGAGGCAATGGCAACTGAACAGGCAAGCCACCCGCTTTGCCGACTGTGTATAATTGCCCGACAAGGATATTCCAGCTATTTTGGCGAGAACGATACAAAATGCTTTCACCGTCCGGAGTCCATTGCATGATAATAATGTCGGGACCTTGCCTCTCGGCGACGTTTGCTTCAGTGTGACTGTAAGTGAGCCGCTGTGGAATTCCACCGCTCGAAGGCATTACATAAACTTCGTTGCTTCCGTCATATTCGGCGGTAAAGGCGATTTCGGAGCCGTTTTGCGAGAATCGCGGGTAGCGCTCAATTCCTTCGGAGCTTGTCAATCGTCTGGCTATACCGCCTGATAGAGGCACAGTGTAGATGTCACCACCATAAACAAATGCAATGTCTGCTTCGGAAGTATTGGGGTATCTGAGTAATCTCGTGGGTTCAGCGAATAGTTCTGATGCGATAAAAAGCAAAATTGTCAGTGAAATAATAAATTTAATCATCGAAAAATTCCGATTTATGTTTAAAAAATATTATTTAGTAGTCGAAAAAAGGGATTAATTATTATCTTGGAGCAAATCGGGGCGTCTTTCGGCAGTTTTTTTCAATGATTGTTGATGTCGCCACTCCTCTATATGAATGGGATGCCCTCCAAGCAAAACATCCGGAACTCTCATTCCGCGAAAGTCTGCCGGTCTGGTGTAAATCGGAGCTTCGAGTAATCCGCTTTGGAATGAGTCATGCAGAGCCGATTCGCAATCTCCAATTACTCCGGGGAGCAAGCGAACAATCGAATCTGCAAGAACAATCGCCGGAAGCTCGCCACCACTCAAAACAAAATCGCCGATGGAAAATTCGCGTGTAATCAAAGCATCTCGTACCCTTTGGTCAACGCCTTTGTAATGCCCTGCAAGTATGATTAAATTGCCTTTCAAGGACAATTCATTGCAATGGCTTTGGGTCAAACGTACACCATCTGCTGCCATGTAGATGATTTCGTCATAATCCCGCTCTGTTTTCAATTTGTCAATGCAACTAAACACGGGTTCGCATTGAATGACCATGCCTGCACCACCTCCGAAAGGATAATCGTCAATGTGGCGATATTTGTCGGTAGCGTAATCATGCAAATTATGTAGATTGATTTCTGCAATTTTCTTTTCGCGTGCAATTTTGATTATACTTGCATTGATTGCCGATTCCATTATTTCCGGTACAGCCGAGATTATATCTATTCGTATTAATGGCATATCAATCAATCAAACCCGGAATAACATTGATAAATATTTTCTTATTTGCGTAATCAATTTTTTCGACGAATTCCGGCACATTTGGTACATTGAAATCATTTTTGGTTCCGCTCACCACAATCACGTCATTTGCGGGTAATTGCCAATAATCAATAACATCGCCCAATTCCTCACCGGAAGTGGCATCAATCACTTTCATATTAATGAAATCGGATGTAATTTGAATTTCAGGGGAAATCGTTCGTAATTTTTCTTCTTCAATGAAAATGCCCGCTTCCATGAATTGCATAGCTTTTTCATCGGAATCCACACCCTTTAATTCCAATTTGGCTTGTTTTTTGGTTTGTCGCCATTTGACAACCTTGTAAGTAATCGAAAAATTTGGCGAATAACCTATATAAACCTCTGTGTCAGGCGGTAAATGAACGTCGTCAATGTCTAAGTGGCTGACTTTCATTTCGCCGCCATAGCCTCTGATTCCCGTAATAGTTCCGATATATATTTTCGTGTTTTCCATTTTGGTCTTATTTTTTCGGTACAGCAACTTCAAACACTTTGCCCTTGGGAGGATTCGGCAGAGAGCGTTTCAAAATCCAAGGATTGAGCATTTTGACTTGCTTATAATTATAGCCCATGCTTTTTGCCCATGCGGATAAATCAGGCACTGCACTTCCAACCTTAACAATATCATATTCATCGGGCGGGTACAAATCGGATTTCTTTAATTTGAATCCATATTTTTCAGCATTTTGCATGAAATGTTTTATAATTGCAATTCGGAAAATGAATCGGGAAGTTTCCTCATTCAAATGCAAATCAAAATAATTGTCTGTACTCTGGAAACTCAGATTGCTTTGCACTCCGGAGTGTCCCATATTATATCCGGCAGCTGTCAACATCCACGATTTGTGGTTCTTATAGCCGTCCTTCAGATACTTCATTGCTGCACGCGTGCTTTTCTCCGGATGGCGTCTTTCGTCAATGTTGTCATCGACTTGCAATCCCATTAACTTTGCGGTTGCTGGCATAAATTGCCACAAACCTATTGCACCAACACTTGATTTGGCTTGATATAGGGCGCTTTCGGCAACTGCTAAATATTTCAAATCATCCGGCATATTATTCTCGCTGATAATTTTTTCGAACATCGGGAAAAATCTACCGGAGCGTTTCAAATAAAGTATGATTTGACCGGGTTGCTGTAGCAGCATATAAAATTCTCTTTCTGCGCGCTCGCGAACTTCAGGGTCATCTAAAGGTACTTTTTCGCCACACCAAGACAATTCTGTGGGGAATTCTACTGTTGACAAAAATTCAAAATGAGATTGTGTATCAATCTGATTGCTTCTCAAATCATTTGATTCGGTGCAAGATATGACAACGATTGCAGTAATAAATAATAATATTGAACGCATAAGGATTCCTTGCATTATTGATAATCCATCAAATCGAAAAAAGCATTGCATAGCCGTTTTTCTCTGTCCTCGTTTGTAGCGATCACAATGCCACAAGAATTTGATGATTTCCTTTTTATTAATTCACCGACGATTTCGATGCCTGTATTGTCTAAATTTGATGTCGGCTCGTCAAGAAACAGCAAATCCGTATCATGTGCCAAAGCTAAAATGAATTTCATCCTTTGCTTCATTCCGGAGGAAAAATTTCGGATTTCCTTGTGGGCATGTTTGTGCAAGTTGAATTCAAGCATCAGATTGTCGAATAATCCAAGGTCTATGGGGATTCCCTTCAATTTGCAAAATATCTCAAATTGTTCGATTGGTGTAAATTCTTCATACAAGTTTACGTATGGTGCAACAAATCCAAAATGAAGATTATGGTCATCTGCGGCTATCTCATTTCCATTTTTGGTAAAGCTGATTTTGCCACGACTTGGATTGATGATTCCTGCCATAGTTTTCAGCAAAGTTGATTTGCCTGAGCCGTTTTCGCCTGTAATTGCAATCACATCGCCCGGGCGGATTTCAATTGAAAAATTGTTGTAAATGAAACTTTTGCCGGTATAAGATTTGGCTATCGCATCTGTTTTGAAGAGGAAATCTCTCATAATCATTTCTTCAGTACCGTAAATTTGCCTACACTCAAATCATCTTTATGATAAATCCCATAAATATAAATTCCATTTGCCAAATCGTTCGGAAAGTTAGTCCAACTCAACACTTTCCGTCCGTTGAATGAACCGACAGCCAATTTCTCGGTTTTCAGTGCAACCATATCGGCATTGTAGATGATAACTTCCAAATTTTCGTACAAATTTGAGCCTTCGGGAGCAGGGAAATGTAGTGCTTCGTCAATTTCAGGATTAAACGAATTCGGGAAAGCATAATCAATCTCGAATAAAACGTCGCCTTTGCGTACGTATATTTTTGATTTGAGGAATTCATGGTCTGATTCGACAGTATAATAATAATTCAGATTTGGTAATGCTTCCCAACCGCTTTGCTGCGATTCGGAAATGCCAACAAAATAATCGCGCTTAATTTTGAACTGGTTTTTTGCCGCATTCAAATCCGAATTTACAAGCACCACATCGACAGTGTCATTGGTTATGTCTTTCCCGTTTTTGAAAATATACCGTAGTGAACGGATCTCCAATGGGTCTAAAGTTCGCGAATCTGACACAGAAGGGCTCGAATAAACTTGAGTCCCGAAGAATTTGATTTCGGGCAGACTCGAGGCATTTGGGAAGTACAAACCTTCAACAGAACGACTGCCTGTATGATATGCCCATTCCGAAAATTTGAACAATTCTTTCTTCAAATCTGTGCTTATTTCCTTGAGGGCGCTATCCAAGGCAGAATAAACTTCAATTTTATTGCCGACCAATTCCCAAAGCCTTTTCAAAACATTATCGCCATGGTTTAGAATCAAATATTTTGCAAAAAGCGAGTAACCATAGCCCATATCGGGACTATCAACGCCAAAAGGATACGAAGACATATTGTTAAAAATATGTCGAACATATTGAAGATAATCGTTGATTTCGGGGTATTGCCTCATTTCCATCGAAACAGCGCACATTTCCATAATGCCAATCGAAGCCGGAAAGCTTCTGCCGTACATTAATTGAATAGCGTGTTGGAACTCATGGGTAGCAGTTATTTTTAGTCCTTCCATTCCAAATGTGCTGTATGCTTGTCTGGCTCGACTTGGTTGGCTTTGAGGACGTATCGAATCCGTTGGGCTGTAATCATTATCAAGGACGATGTAGGAATAAAATTTATCGAATCCGGGTGAGTCAACATAGTCAATTTCTTCATCAAACCAAGTATAACCGTATAATCCTCCCGCATGATAGTTTGGGTGCATTGGGTCGTCGTCACTGTTGCCCAAATCCCAAATATAAATATCATATTCATGAGTGCCACGTCTGCCGCCATCAGGAGCAGGGGAGACATAACCCAATTGTTCAACTTGCAATTCGTACGCCTTGTCCATGTAATATGCTACGGAGTCAATGTAATCAGGCACGCCATTCATATTCGAATCTTTCAAATCGGGAGCGTTCAATCCGGTAATGTCATAATGAATAATGAAAACACCTTTCGGTGAAATATGAGTTTTTTGCCCGACTTTAGGAACTCCATTTTCGTAGTCAACCCTACGCATCAAAGCATCTCTGCCATCGGTAGAATGGATAAGGTGGAATCCGCATTTGTTACTGTGGTGGTCGTCTTTGGAAAGTGAAATGTTGGGTTTAAACAAAACGAAAAAAAATGCCAAAACTATGACACGATATAAATTGTTTTGAGTCATTGAGGAGGTCTTACCTGAACATTTCTTTAATCATGCCCCAAGTGCGTCTTATGCTGCTTGTGTTATGCTTTACATAAGCTACATCGCTAAATGTGGCAGTATTATCATTTGCAATGATTTTGATTCTGTAACTATAAAAGTTTTGAGATTGCAAATCAGGGGTGTATTCGAAGTCATCTTTCATGAATGCTTCATCATCACGGAAACTGTAGTTGCTGGGCGAACCCTTTGCTAATACAGAATGGATACGTTTGTAGTTTTCGTCGCCTACTGAGCGCTCGATTTCAAAACGTTTGATGACAGACTCGTCAGATGTCGTCCATTTGACGGTAACATTGTCGCCGGAAGATTCGGCTGTAAAGGACTGCAATATACTATCGGAAGCTAAACCGATTGTAATCAATCCCATCGCTATAAGAATCACTAATATTGTACTTCTCATGTTTCAAAATTAAGTATTATTTTCTAAAGTACAAAATAAATTTCTGTTTTTTTATCAACAAATATTCTGCAACGTGTAAATCACATCATTATATATGACGAAAGAAACCTAAAATCTTTCAAATTCTTTTCAAATGCAAATCAAAATTCCTCTCATCAAAACTAAAAAAATACAAATAGTCAAAAAAAATGTCGAAACCTTACAATTCTATACCAAATAGACGTTTATAACGTTTAAATAGTTACAAATTTAATGCCGAATTTGGTTAGAATCGTAGAATTGTGTGATTGTTTTAGGTTTTAGAACAAAATAAATTTTTACTTTGTCCAAACTATCTTTATTTTTGAAAACATCTATTAATAAATTTGGAGGTATTATGTTAAGAATTAGTTTACTTTTTGTCGTTTTCATTTTATCATCTATCCATTTATACTCTCAACCAACTATTGTGAGAGATATAATGCCGGAAATTGGAGACAAATTTGTACTGTACGATTGCGATACCGTTGGAGTTGTTCAAGGTAATTCGGGAGCTAACATTAATTGGGACTTTTCATCTCTGACTCGTTTGAGTGGTTCTGATTATATGACTGTTTTAGAATATATTGACCCTGCTTTTGCTCCTCAAAAGGACAAATTCCCTTTAGCAACAATTGCACAAATGACTGACACTGCTGCTGTATTCTATCGTGAAACATCGGAAGGATTCTTCAGGCTCGGAATCGGTGCTTTTGAATTATACGAAATCATCGATTCTCCTTATGACCAACATTTGAAATTTCCATTTTCATTCAACGACAAATTCTCAGCGAACTATAAATCAACGTTTTATATTGAAACAGAAGAAGGTGAAATGGAAATGAATCGCTACGGTGAAACGATGGTCGAATACGATGCATACGGTACTCTTAAAATGCCTGCAGGAATGCAATATGACAATGTTTACAGGCTTTATTACGAATCAACAACTTACGATACTGTATATGTCATGGAAGGTTTTCCTCCAATGATTATCAAAACTGAAATGACGAACTATGGTTGGCATGCATCTACTTCAACTCAGCCAATATTAACAATTAGCGATATTGTTGTTTCTTATATCGGATTCCCGGGGACCCCGGTTTATACTAAGAGCGTAACTTATTCTGAAATCGGCGGAACTATTGAATTGATGCCACCGACACTGCTTTCGCCTGCCAATAATTCGGTTGACCTCGAACTACCTGTGCTTTTGGAATGGGAAGCTCAGGGTGTGGTCGCTATTGACAAAGATACCGACGAGATACAAGCTGAAGACGAAATTATGTATCATGTGCAAGTTTCATCAAATCCCGGATTTAGCATTATGGATTTTGAAGCTACAATTTCGGCTACATCACAAAATGTTTACGAACTTGAATTCGGAACTACATATTATTGGAGAGTAAGGTCTATCAGAGGTGAGGAAATTTCAGAATTTTCCTCGATTTGGAATTTCAAAACAAAAGTTCCTGATGATATAACAGTACCTGACCCGCCAATGCTAATTAGCCCTACAAATGGCGAAGTAGTTGAAACAAATATGCCTACACTCGTTTGGGAAGAAGCTGCAGGAGTAGATTATTCTTGGAAAATTGAAGTAGCTACCGACATGAATTTCACAGACGTTATTTATTTTGAGTACCCACGTATGACAAATACTCTTGAATTTGATTATGAGTTAGAACCCGGAAATTACTTCTGGCATGTGCAAGTTAATAATGGTGAAGCTTGGTCTGAATGGTCGCAAACATGGTACTTTGTTATCGAAGGTGAAGTAGTTGTACTCGACCCGCCTACATTGCTTGAGCCTGCTGATGGTAGTGAAGATTTACCATTAAATAATATCACATTCACTTGGGAAAATGACGAAAATGCTACATTTTGGATAATTGATATTGCTGAAGATGAAAATTTCGATGAAACATTTATATCAGATCAAACAGAAACCAACTCAATTACATTATCCGGTTTTGAATCATACACAACATATTACTGGAGAGTATTGTCAACTGATGGTATTAATGTTTCAGAATGGTCAGAAACAAGAAGCTTCACGACTATGTTAGGTGGCGATGTCAAAAGCATTTACTCAGGAAGCGTGATGAAAATTTCGCCCAATCCTGCACAAGATTTTATCCAAATCACACTCGATTTCGATAGTAATCAAAATGCAGAATTCGAAATACGTGACATCAAAGGCAACTTGTTAGTAAGTGAAAATCTCGGTATGATTAGTGGTTCGCAATTGAATTTGGAACGCTCAATCAGTAATTTTGCATCAGGTAAATATTTTGCAATTGTTAAAATTGGCGAAAAAGCATTTATCAATCCGTTTAACATAACAAGATAAAGTACAAATTTTAAGATTTCTTAAAGAGTCTCAGGTTTTTCCTGAGGCTCTTTTTTATTTTTACCGTTGGAACCGTTCTTATTATTTATAAACCATCGAACTATAAAAAATACGATAATTAATCCAGCAACAGGGAATATAATCTTGCCATATAGCGAAAGGTATTCGTCTATTTTTTCCCAATTATCCCCAAACGCATATCCGAAATATAACAAAATCGAATTCCAAATTAGAGAGCTTAGTGCAGATAGAATTATAGTTTTGGTAAAGTTTAGCTTTGACATTCCGGCAAAAAATGAAATTACGGCGCGTGTTCCGGACAAAAATCTATTTGCGACTATAAGTCTGTAGCCATATATTTGAAACCACTTTTCTACTTTTATCAAGGCTTCTCGGGAAATAAACTTAAAGCGACCGGATTCCATGATTGCACGGTCAAACTTTGAACCAAAGTAAAACATAATGGCAAAACCGAGAGTTGAACCAAGCGTCGAAACTAAAAGTAAAGGTACAAATCCCACTACGCCTATTCCGATTAGAGTACCGGTAAATACCAAAATCGAATCACCGGGCGCGGGAGGGAAAACATTCTCTATAAGTGTCGTCAGGAAGGCTATTACAAGTACCCAATACCAAGGAACGGTACTCAAAAATTCTATCGCCATTTCAAACATATTTGCAAACTTCTCTATCGTAAAATTAAAATCACGTAATAAACTGATTAATATTTATAAGTAAGTTTTCCAAGTCAGGCAAAACCTTAACATCTGAATGCTGAAATTCAAAATCACCGATTAAAATGCACTTTATTCCGGCATTAATAGCAGCTTGAGCGTCCGAAATGCTATCGCCAATCATCAAAGACTGCTTTTGGTCAATGTCATACAATTCCATCGCTTCCAATAGCATTCCTGGATTGGGCTTTCGGCGTGGATGATTACTTTCGGCAAGTTCCGGACAATAAAAAATAGCGTCAAATCTTTCTCCTGCTCGTTCTTGCAAAACATTTTGCATATGGTCATGAATTAAAATCAAATCATCTTCGCTCATCAAGCCCTTGCCAATTCCCTGCTGATTTGTAACCACAATCGCCAGATATTCTTTCATTTTTACATATTTCAAAATATCGATGATGTCTTCCATCAATTCAAAATCTTCGATTTTGCAGACATATTCGTCCACGAGCCGTTTATTAATAATTCCGTCTCTATCAAAAAATATCGATTTATTCATCTAAAATTCCATTCATAATTGATAAAAGTTGTGATTCGACCACATCCCAAGTGTGAGTTTGGAGAATCAAATTTCTTGCCTCAACGCCAATTTTGGCTCGCAAATCTTCATCGCCAAGCAGTTTTATTATTTTCTGTGTAAAATCATTGCTATCATTTGCGATGACTAAATGCTGCCCGTCAACTCCGTTGATTCCCTGATTGCCGGTTGTAGTCGTTACAACCGGGCAGCCGCAAGATAAGGCTTCCAAAAGTTTATTTTGTATTCCGGAGCCTCCTCGGTGCGGATTGATAAATATTGTGGCTCTTTGGTAGAGCGAAAGCATATCACCTACATTTTCGATAATTTCGATATTTTCCGATGCAAGACTGCGGATTTCCGCATTCATATCAGCGCCGGCAATAATCAATTTGACATCCGGAACAGCTTTCACAACAGATGGAAAAATTTCCTTAGCGAGTTGAATTGCAGAAATCTGGTTTGAATGTACGTTCATCTTTCCTGCAAAAAGTAAGGTTTTGGGTTCGCGTACGGAGCTGTCTTTATAATGCTCTACATCAGTTCCATTTGTCAGAATTTGATAATTTCCGCTTGGATTGATGTTTCTGATGCTCGAAATATCATGCTCGGTTACGAAACTTACAGCATCGAAATTGTCCATCATTTCCATTTCATACTTTTGCAGCTTTTTCCATTCGTGGTATCTTACGATTTTTTGCAAAAACTTGTCTGTTTGCTCGTATGAACGTTGTTGATATAATGTTCGGCAATCTTCGGCAACTAAGAGTTTTTTTATATCTAAGTCCTTGACAAATTCTCCTGAACGCATGAAAAAGGCGACAACAACATCAATATTATCATTTTTCACGCTTTTTAAAACCGCTGACTGAAACTCACTCAAATTATAAAAGGAAATCTCGAAAGGCAATTTGGAAAATAATTTCAATCCACAATTTAAAGCACCTTTAGCCGGGTCGAATTTTAAAACTTCGACTTCAACACCGAGCGATTTGACTATTTCCAAATCGGAAACACTCGGCAAATTTCGATAACTCCAAGCAATCATCTTCACATCATAATGTTTCGCTAAAATTTTGAGCATATTGAATGCTTTCAATTTATCGCCACCAATCGGGGGATAGGGGAATCGTGTCGTCAGAAAAAGTATGCGTTTCCGGCTCACTCTTCGTCGTCCTCCTCGGAAACCACATATCTTTCGGCGAACTCATCATTGATATTTTCAAGAAATCGAGATGGTTCGCTCAACACAAATCCGGATTCTCGGTCGAAAATATTAGTTGGATATGTGACATACAGATAATCCTTAGCACGAGTGCAAGCCACGTAGAATAATCGTCGCTCTTCCTCCATTTGGTCTATCGAATCAGACGATTTTGAAGATGGAAATTTCCCTTCCAAAGCCCAAATCAAAAACACGACTCGCCATTCGAGCCCCTTTGCAGAATGAATGGTCGAAAGTGTGAGATATTCCTCTTCTTTCGATTCCGGTGTCAATTCCGATACCGATTCATTGGGCGGGTCGAGCGATAATTCATTCAGGAAATTATCCAAGGAACGATAGCGCTCAGAAATTGAAATCAATGTTTCGAGGTCTTTCCATCGCTTTTGCCAATCGTCATACTTTTCTTGCAGATAAGGTCGGTAATATTCGGTCAATAGGGCGGTTTTATCGGCTATACTCAATTTCGATTTTGAAACATCGCCAAGATTTTTGAACAATTTGTGAATGTGCTCAAACGAACGCAAACCGCTGTCTAATTGCGTATAATCAGATGTATTGACTTGGTTGTCCGAAATTTGTTCGAGCACCTTGTCAACTGTCATTGGTCCAACGCCGGGCAATATTTTCAGAACGCGTTGCCAACTTACGGCATCAATCGGATTTGCCAAAATTCGCAAATATGCGATTATATCTTTTACGTGAGCAACTTCCATGAACTTCAGTCCGCCAAATTTTCGGAAAGGAATATTTGCTTTTTCGAGTTCGATTTCCAAATCAAATGCATGGAATGATGACCTGAATAATATCGCCATGTCTTCGAGTGGAATGTTCTCTTCGCGATGCTCCAACACTTGCTGGACGATAAATTTTGATTGCATTCTCTCCGTTTGCATAGTTATGATTTTCGGCATTTCGGAAGATTCGCGTTTGGAAAACAAATTTTTCTCATACTTGAATATTGCCGAACTCATCAGTGTATTGCTGAAATTCAGTATCGGCTGAATGCTACGGTAATTTTCTTCAATTTTATAAACCTTGCACTCCTCGAATGAATTCGGGAAGAACATTATATTTTGGTAATTTGCTCCACGAAAGCTGTAAATTGATTGGGCATCGTCGCCTACAGCCAGAATATTTTGATTTTTTCCTGCCAAAAAAAGTATTATCTCATGTTGCAATCTGTTGGTATCTTGATATTCGTCCACCATGACCTGAGTATATTTTTTGTTGATTTTCTCAAGCACATCGGGATGATTTTTCATCAGAAAAAGTAAATTCAGCAATAGGTCATCATAATCCATCAATTGATAACGCTTCTTGTACTCGATATACTTGAAAATCAGCTCTTTGACTTTGTCCGTATCATTCAAATACCATGGAAATTGGTCTTGGATTAAATCATCAACACTCGATTGCGTGTTTACGGCGAGACTCCAAATCTTGCTGATAGTCGCTTTAGTAGGGAATCTCCGCTTCTCATTTTTCCCGGTATATTCATGACGCAGTAAATTTATCACATCTTGCGAGTCGCTCTGGTCGAGTATAGTGAAATTTGAGGCATAGCCCATAACTTGAGCATATTGCCGCAAAATCAACGACGCAAATGAATGAAAAGTGCCTCCAGAGACGCTTTCTGCCCGTCCATCAAGTAGAAGTGCTGCACGGGAAAGCATCTCTTGCGATGCCTTGCGAGTAAAAGTCAACAAGAGTATAGATTCCGGCGGGATGCCGTCTTCAATCAATCGCGAAACGCGGTAAATTAGAGTGCGAGTTTTGCCTGTGCCTGCTCCGGCAATCACTAAGGCCGGACCCTTATTATGCATGACTGCTTCAAATTGGCTAAGGTTCAAATCGTGCTGGTAATTAATTTTATATGATTTTTGTATTCCTACATCATCATATTTAGTCTTCTTTAAAATAATTTTTTTCACTATATAACTTTATCGTATTTCCATCGTATTGTATTGTATAATTTACAAATATAGTTAACAATAATTAGGTACTTTGATGAAAAATTTTATTATACTAAGTTTATTAGCACTCTTCGTCACAAATACAGCCGAAAGCCAGCTTATGCAAAAGCAACTCGCCACTGAGCCCCTCCCATCTGTTCGCGAAAGAGTCATTGATGACGGAATTGACGCTCCGGAATTGATTTTTGTCGTCTCAATGAATCAAGATGTTGAATTTTTTGGTCAAACAATGGAAATGAGATTCGATATAACGACCGGAAAGGGCGACTTATGGATGTATATATTTACAAATGAATCGCGAACAGATTTTCGCGGCTATGTAGTATTCAAGCCCGTTCTCGGCGGATATATAATTGAAGAATTCGCTGCCGAAGAAATACTTGAAAGTGGATTACCGATAGAATTAGAGCAATCTTTAGACGATTTTGCATGGCAAAATAGCGACAAAGTAGCCGCTGCCTTTCGCTCATCAGCAGCATTTTCAGATTTTTATGCACTCGACCCCGATGTTTTCATGATTGCCTTGTTTTTGAACGGTGGTATCCCGGGCATTGAATATGGAGACCCAATGTGGGGAGCAATAATGGAAAAGGATGATATGGAACAAATGTGTTCAGCACATGCCATCAGTCTCGAAGTACAGTGCTTGCTCGAAGCATCAGTTGATGACGCAATTGCCAACAACTTCATGATTTATCCCAATCCTACCTCAGATTATCTCACAATCCATCTATACGATATCAACCATACGGTTAACCGTATGGCTGAAAACACAGATATAGAAGTGCAAATATTTAACGTGCTGGGAGTAGAAATTCAAAACTTCACTTCAAGCCTCTCCGTAGGCGATAAAGTTAGAGTAAATGTATCAGATTTGCCAACCGGCACCTATTTCATAAAAATTGGCAATCGCTTTGTACCATTCGTAAAAGAATAGAAAGCCCGAAGGGGTATTGGGTAAGTAAAGCCCGAAGGGCTTAAATATGAATAACCCCGTATTAAATGCGGGGGAGAAGAAATGCGGTGTTTCCCCAAAAAGCCCAAAGGGCTTAAATATGAATAACCCCGTATGAAATGCGGGGGAGAAGAAAAGCGGTGTTTCCCCAAAAAGCCCGAAGGGCTTAAATATGAATAACCCCGTATGAAATGCGGGGGAGAAGAAATGCGGTGTTTCCCCAAAAAGCCCGAAGGGCTTAAATATGAATAACCCCATATGAAATGCGGGGGAGAAGAAATGCGGTGTTTCCCCAAAAAGCCCAAAGGGCTTAAATATGAATAACCCCGTATGAAATGCGCGGAACGAATCAAATGCACCCTATTACAAGCCCAAAGGGCTTAAATATGAATAACCCCGTATGAAATGCGGGGGAGAAGAACATGTGTGGAAATCCCAACCACGAAGTGGTTGAATGTTGTTACACAAGGTATTTCTCATCAAACTCAATTTCATGCTCTTGCAGCATTTCTATAAATTCTTCCCGGAAACTTTTGGTTCGATGGTGTTCTTCTTGATTTTTCACGTACAAGATTAATCTGTCTTTTTCTCTGATACTATAGGTAAATGCTCCGTAGCCTTCCGCCCAGCCTCCAAAGTTTGGGAACAAACCTTTCTGTTTAATCAATGTAGAACTTGCCAATTTTATATCTTTGACAAGCGAGGCTAATGAGATTGTTGGATGCAAGTGTGTGATTAAATGTAAATGATCTTCTACGGCGCTAATTCTGTACAGATGGCAATTTTTGCTTTTCAATATACCCCAGATGTATTTCAGAAGCTCTTCTCTGTTTGGCTTGGTAAGAGTGCGTTCTCTGTTTTTGGTACTAAAAACTATCTGATAGATTATTTGGGTATATGTGCTCATAATCTTTTGATTCTTTTATTCAACTCCTTCGGAGTTGTTTGTGTTTTAATTACTCTTTCCATAGGTTTCACCTATGGTTATTCACATTTAAGCCCTTCGGGCTTTACCTTGTGCTTAAGTTAATTACTCTTTCCATAGGTTTCACCTATGGTTATTCACATTTAAGCCCTTCGGGCTTTGACTTTGTGCTCAATTACTCTTTCCATAGGTTTCACCTATGGTTATTCACATTTAAGCCCTTCGGGCTTTTACAATGGTTATTCATATTTAAGCCCTTCGGGCTTTTACTTTACCACTTCAAAATGTTGATTTCATCAACGTTGACGCTTTGTTTGATTCTGAAGAGGGCGATGACGATTGCTAATCCGATTGCAGCTTCGGCGGCGGCTACTGACATGACAAAAAATACAAATACTTGTCCGGAGGCGTCGCCAAAATTAGCGGCAAAGCCTACAAAGGTAAGATTGACAGAATTCAACATCAATTCGATTGACATGAAAATGATAATTGCGTTGCGGCGGGTAATAACTCCTATCGTACCAATCGAAAAGATGATGCCCGACAAAACGAGGTAATATTCTATGGGTATTGCTTGCATGATTTTTTACTTTTTAATTTTCTAACTTCTTTTTTGCTAAAACTAATGCCCCGACGATTGTTCCGGTAAGTAGTACACCAATCAGTTCCACGGGGACGATGTAATTGGTGAAAAGTTCGTTACCAAGATTGTTGACGGTGCCTACTGCTGCTGCTGTTTCCTCGTTGAATTGGCTGAAACTCGAGTGAGTGATATAAAGTGTCATCAGAAGGAAAGCGAGTGCCGAACCAAACACCCATCCAAGTACATATCGAGAGGAAAGCTTCAATTTCAATTTCTCTTCGTTCGACAAGTTGAGCAACATGATTACGAATATGACAAGCACCATTATGGCGCCGGCATAAACTAATATTTGAATGGCTGCGATAAATTGCGCATTTAGTGTCAGATATAGACCCGACAACATGAAGAAATGCAAGACTAAAGCCATTGCCGAACGCACGGGATGCCTGCTTGCTATAGTTACAATTGCCGAACCTATTGCTAAGGTTCCCAATATCATAAATAGTATTAGTGTCAAATTCACGATTGCTTACTTTATATTATACTAACATCATCTTTTCAAAAATAAATAAAAAAGTTCTTAACTTCAATTTTTATTTTTATCAATTTCAACTAAAATTACTCCGTGAACACTCCAAATGTTCTCGAAAATCATCTTTATGTGCTTCTTATCAGGGACTAACAGCTCTATTCGCTCTTTCAAAATATTTCCTTCGGATTGGTAAGAAAGTGATTTCAATTCAATATCATTCACCGAAATCATCTTTGAATTCATTTCCTCGAGTATCTGAATATTATTGTTAACAGAGACATTGATTGTCAGTTCGAATAATCCTCTATCATTTCGCTCAAATTCAATAGCATCAAATTTTTCAGTAAAATGCAAGTAATTGTCGGATGAAAGTATGGTTGAACTTGATTTTTCGACAATTTTTCGGAGTTCATTCCCTATTTTGAATCCGTCTTTCAGCTTATATTTGATAAATTCCATTGTTCTTTCAAAATCAATCTTTTTCTTAGCTATTGCCAAAAACAAATCCTCCTTTGTAGGAAATTGAAGAGAAATTGCAACTTTGTCAATTTCATCATCGGCGATTCGCAATGCATACTCTTGCAATTTCGTATTCCAAATCTTTTTTCCTTCGATAATATTACGTTTTTCCTCGTCTTTGAGATATTTAATTATGGCTGATTTTGCTTTTGGAGTCACTAAATATTGCAACCAATCTGATTTTGGCTGAGGATGCTCGGATGTAAGAATCTCAACAATATCGCCGCTTTCGAGTTTGTGCTCAATTGGAACTATTTTGCCGTTTACTTTAGCACCTATATAGCTGTATCCGATTTGCGTATGTATGTCGAAAGCGAAATCAAGCGGCGTCGAATCCTTTGGTAGAGTCCTAAATTCGTTGTTGGGAGTATAAACGTAAATTTCATCAAGTAGAAAATTATTTCGGACATTTTTGATGACATCTTCGTTTGTACTCAAACCGGCATTTTCGAAAATACTTCTCACAACTTGAACCCATTCCATTATTTGCTTCTTTTCGAGAATACTATGCTGACCGACTTGATTTTTGTATATGAAATGTGCAGCCAATCCTTTTTCGGCAATATCATGCATGGAAATATTTCGCACTTGTATTTCGACGATTCTGTTATTCAGCCCAACTACTGCCGAATGAATGGATTGGTAACCGTTTCGTTTGGGATTATTGATGTAGTCTTTGAAAGTCTCGGGTACAGGCATATAAATGCTCGCAACAACGCCATAAACATAATGACATAAAAAAGGGTCTTTATTATCCAAATTTACTCTAACTGCGAATAGGTCATATAACTCATTTATGCTTTTGCTCCGAGAACGCATCTTATTGTATATTGAGTATAGGTGCTTTGGTCTGCCGTCAATTGTAAATTTTATTTTCAGCTTTTTGAGCAATTCCTCTTGAGCTAATCTTTCTTCGATTGGTTTGATAAATTGCTTTATGTATTCCTCGCGTTCTTCTCGCGACAAATTCAATGCCGTTCTGATTTCTTCGTAAGCTTCTTGATTCAAATATTTGAATGCCAAATCTTCCAGTTCCCACTTCAAATTACGTAAGCCAAATCGGTTGGCGAATGGAGCGTAAATATCCATAGTTTCTTTGGATAGCTTAATTCTGCTTTCTTCAGGTAAATACTCCAAAGTTCGCATATTGTGAAGTCTGTCCGCTAATTTGATAAGTATAATTCTGACATCGCGGAATAAAGAAATCAATAATTTTCGATAATTTTCTGCCTGATTATCAACGGGAAGATTGTTGTTTTCAATATGCCCTATTCGATAAATATTTTCAACTATATTAGCTACGGTCGAACCAAATTCCAATCTGATGTCTTTAATATGGTAAACGTCGCCTTGGTCAGGCACGTCATGCAACAAAGCCGCAATCACCGAAGTTTCGTCCAAAGGGATTTCTTTAAGCACAATGCGAGCAACTTCAAGCGGGTGTGTGTAATATGGGTCACCGGAATTACGGATTTGATTTTCATGAGCGTCCAAGCACATCATGAAAGCTTTGCGGATTTTTTGTTCGTTAAATTTATTGAGGTGAGTCTTGCATTCTTTGAGCAAAAATGTCAAATCGGATTGAACATCAAGCCCAAATTTATGGTTACTGTTTTCTTCTGTTTTTGTTTTATTGCCAAATGGAAGTGTAAGAATGCTCATTGCCGCTACTTATAAAAAAGAGTTAGTAATATGTTTCAATTGTTCATTCCACGTTTTTGAGTCATGGTCCCATTTAGTATCCCACAAATCACATCTATGTTTAATATCTTTTAGTCTTAGAATATCGGAAAAATTTTGAGTCTGCTCGGGATTTTCGTATCGTCCACTACCGGAAGCCAAGTAAATATGTTTACGATTGAGCAAATAAGACATCCAGTAGTTATCGTTTAGATTGGGGAGATAATCAACAGGCGAATTGAAATAACAATTTTCGTCGAAATAACCTTTTGTCAACTTTCGGATGTCGTAAAAGCCGCTTAAAGCAATAGTCCCCATGAAAATATCGGGTCGTCTGAAAAATGTGTTTGCAGCATGATAAGCTCCAATTGATGCCCCCATTGTTAGCATTGGGACCGGTCCACCGCAGGATTCGTAGATAAAGGGTACTAACTCTTCTTCCAAAAATCGATTGAATTCAAAGTGTCTGCGACTTCTTTCCTCATCTGATTTGCCCGGGTCGAGCCATGATTGCAAATTTACAGTTGAAATAGAATAAATCTTGACTTTACCGGAATTAATATACTCCCTCAAAGCATGTACAAAACCGATATTCTCCGCATCATGGCATGAGTCGCCTTGAGTGGGGAATATTATCATAGCTATTCCGTAGCGCCCGTAACTTACAAGCTCTACATCCTTTGATAGATGCTCACTTTCGATTATTCTAACATCTTTTTCCATCTTATCGCCCCTGATTGATATACAATTTATAAAAAAATCGGACTAAAAGGCAGCCTCGAATCCACAAACAACAAAAAAGAGCCTTCTGAAACTGTTATTTCGAAACTGTCTGCCACCGAAACATTTCTGGCGCCCTCGCGTTGACTAAATTGCAAAATTTCGTCATCCAATTCCCATTTCAAATTTCGAGTTGTCAATCTAACCATTCCATTAGGTATTAACGAAACAATTTCATTTTCCACGCAATTCATTTTTATAGAATCGTAAATTGGAATGCCATATCTCCCGAGTTCGTAGTTGCAAAGGTTTAGCCTTCTGCCGTAACGCATCAATATGCTCCAATTATTCAAAGTATGTTCGAGCAATCCTCCATGAAGACCTAATATCAAAATGTTTTTCATTCCTTCATGCTCAAGCCAAAGCAAGCATTTTTCGAAATCATTGGTTTCTTGGTCTGAAATTTCAATAATATCTACCGAATCATACATCTTTTCAATTTCTTCACGTTTGCCCGAATCTAAATCTCCGATTACTTTTGTTGCTCTCAATCCCAACTTATGTAGCTCGAAAACTGCTCCATCAGCGGCAATAATTGGAACATTAGGGTATAAATCAAACACGTAATCCGGCAATTCCGAATTCAAACAGAGCAATGCTTCAAATTTATTTGTGTCAAAAATCACTTGTTTCATAATTTTCTTACATTTCAAAATAACAACTTATCAATATTTTTCCAAACTTCATAATGAAATTTCAAATTTTATAAAAAAAAATGAAAAAACATACGGAATAAGAATTATTTTCGCACTTACTAATTTTCATAAATTCAATTTTATCTATGCTCATATCATTTTTGATGCTGTTGATTGCTTCGGCGCTTCTGTACTTCGGGGCTGATGGTTTGGTGGGTGGTTCTGCTCGGATTGCATTCAAAATGGGCATCAAGCCACTTATAGTTGGTCTGACAATCGTTGCTTTCGGCACGAGCAGCCCGGAATTAGTCGTCAGCGTCAATGCGAATCTTGCCGGAAGTGGTGACATAACTTTGGGGAATGTCATCGGCTCGAATATATGTAATATTGGGTTGATTGTAGGAATTACGGCACTAATCAAGCCGATTAATGTTAGTCTTCAAATTGTACGCAAGGATATTATCATCATGTGTGGCGTAACAGTTCTGCCGATATTAATGCTGATTGACGGGCAAATAGGCAGGATAGAGGGTGTGATTCTCATTTTGTTACTTATCGTTTATTTGTGGTACAACATTTTCATCGTGTCAAAGCAGGGCAATCCAGAAGCTGATACAGAGATAGATTCATTAGTAAAAAAGTCAAAGCCAATGTGGATGAATATTGCTTTTATCATCGGTGGCTTGGCTTTGCTGATTGTAGGAGCAAATTTGTTTGTAGATAATGCTGTCGAAATAGCTCGTTTTTTCAATATTAGCGAGTCTGTTATCGGCTTGACTATCGTCGCTATCGGTACAAGTTTGCCTGAGTTGGCAACAAGTGTGGTTGCATCTGTCAAAGGGGAGAGCGATATTAGTTTGGGCAATATTGTCGGGTCTAACATTTTCAATATTCTCGCCATTCTGGGCATAGCTGCCGTAATCAACCCGATTAATTTTGGGAATATCACTTATATTGATTTATCCATCATGATGATGTTTGCAGTGGTGTTGCTTCCTTTGGCTCGCACCGGATTTGTCATAGACCGAAAAGAGGGCTTAATACTCCTACTGCTTTATGTGGGTTATATCTACATTTTGCTCAGATAAATTTTATCTAATTTCGCGTTCAACGTTGGGCACATCTAACAAAAAGTTTGCGTAGCGAGCCGCTGTAAATAAATAGTCTGAAAGGCGATTTAGAAATAAAATCACATCTTTGGAAACTGACTCTAAAGTTGCCAAATGCACTACCAAACGCTCAGCACGTCTTGCTACTGTCCGTGCTACGTGCAATCTGGCTGAAGTTTCCGAGCCGCCCGGCAAAATGAAACTCTTCAAAAGGGGTAATTTTTCCACGTAACTATCAATCAAATTTTCTATGAATTCGATGTCGTTTTGGTTGATTCTGTCAACCTTGAATTTTGGCGGAGGCTCTGTGGGAGTAGCCAAATCGGTACCCAGAACAAATAAAAGATGGCTGATTTTTGTCAAATCATCCTTAATCGGTTGAGGTACTTCGCCCGAATTAGCCAAACCAATGATGCTATTCAACTCATCGACAGTGCCGTATGATTCGACACGCAAATCATACTTGGCGACTCGCTTTCCGTTAAATAAGCCTGTCGTTCCGTCATCGCCCGTTTTTGTGTATATTTTCATTATTCAAATTTATCTTATTTTTGCATTACTCGAAACAAATAAGTAGTTTTTTGTAAACATTTTATTGTTTCATGTGTCATTATTTATTGAGAAAGTGAAATTAAGGAAAAAATTGTGAAGAAAGTTATTATTATTTCGATTCTTTTAGCAACTGTAAATGTTTATTCAAATATACTTTATCAACCTGACAACCTCAATTTCGAGCAGGGCAGACCGGGTTATGTCCCCGATGGTTGGGTATTTCCTTCAAAACTTGCTTCAGCAGGTTACATTGCCTTTGTTGAGCATAAGACTTCTTATGAAGGCAGATACAGCGTGGTTATTGACAATCCGCATTATAATGCTGATACTTCATTCGTCGATGGAAGTCCTAATATGTCCACTTTGTACCAATCTGTTGATGCCTATCCCTATCGTAATAAGTTGATTCGTTTTTCTGCTTGGGTCAAATGCAATTTAGGCGAATCCGATGCCAAAGGAGAATTATGGATTGTAGTACGCGATGAAAAAAAAGAATCTATTGTTACTGAGTTTGGTGAAGATGACTTAATCAAAGACAGCGTCTGGCACAAGAAGGAGATTACAGCGTTTATACCTTATAATGCAGATGAATTGAGGTTCGGTTTTTTATTGAAAGGTAAAGCAAGACTTTGGGCTGATGCTACAAGTATAGATATTATCAACCCCGAAGCATCGGTTGATTTACCACCCCAAAACCTCCCTGAAAAAGTCATCCCAAATCTTGTGACTTTTGCAAAGTTGTATGGTTATTTGCATCATTTCTATCCTTCGCAAAATTTCCGTTCAATAGACCAAGAGAGGCTTATCCTCTATTCAATTTCGCAAATACTGGATAATACCGATAAGTTCATTCCCGACATGAAGGCGTTGTTGAAGGATATCGCACCACAAGCTAATATTCTTAAGAAAAATGAAGAAATTAACTATTCGTTCAGAACACCAACTTCTATTCAGGAAAAGATTGCTTATGTAGCAGAAATCGCCGGTGGTCCGGTTGTGAAGAACAGTCCGGCATATTATTCTATGCTCAGAAATGTTTACTCAACTACAAGAAGCCGCGAAGGTTCAGTCTTTCAGAATATTGACATGATAAAATATGATAACAGAAAAGTTGTAGTATCGGCAATGATAAAAGTGGACGGCAAATCTCCGGGTAGCAACGCTCAAATTTGGTGCAAGACGGACATAATTAATTCCCAAGAATATACTTTTGCAACAAATTCCGAGACACCGGCTTTTGATAATGAATGGAACAAATATAGTGTTGAAATCATAATGCCCGAAAATGTTTATAATATGCGTTTAGCATTAGTATTCTTAGGCGAAGGAGCCGCTTATTACGACGATGTAACAGTTCAAATTTTTGATGGCGAAAAGTTAGAAAAGGAATTTATCGTTCCAAATGGTGATTTTGAAAAATCCGGAGCCGGAAATACTTTGAATTCTTGGGAAATGGAGCCTGCTGTTTTAAGCGCCGGATATAATGCAGGAAGAGACCCAAATACCAAGTATGGTGGCTCGTTCTCGCTCAGAATCAGTTCAGATACTGAAACTATGGTCAATTTCCCCGATATGGGTGAATTAGCGAGATTCCCTATTAACAAACAATTTGATTTAGCTTTCCCCTTAGTCATACCTTTTGAAAAGGAACAATTACCTGAAGATTTTGCCAAAAATAATTTAGAAATTTCCGGCAAACCTTTTGGTTATAATCCCACGATTTCTGACAAAACCACAAGGTTAGCTGCTGTGATTCAACTTTGGAATATAATCAGGCACTTTTCAATCAACAAAATTGAGGTTGCCGAACTCGAAAATCTGTTGATTCAATCGTTAAAATCTGCAAGTATGGCTAACTCCTACGATGAATTTTCGATTGTTTTGAACAATATGCTTCAAATATTGAATGACCCCAGAGCAATCGCGTGGAATCAGTTTTACGACTTGAAATACGGTCTCCCGCTTGTTTTCCATAAATTTGAGCATGATGTGATTGTGACTTCTGTAATCGATGAATCATTGGATATCACCGCAGGAGATATGATAACTCATGTTGACGGAATTAAGATTGAAAATTTAATAAAAGAATACGAAAGCAGGCACTACTTTGTCAATCAGCGTTACCTAACTTTGAGGGCTTTGGCAAATATCCGGATAGGAGAGAGGGACTCAAAGAGTACACTGACTTTGAAAAATAAGGAAGGGAAATCTCGTGACGTATCTGTAAGTAGAAATGTGCTTCTTTATGATATTTACGAGCCACGACCAGAACCAATTGTCGAGTTGGATTCATTTGTGTATTACGTGGATATGACACAAATAAGTGATAATTACTTCAAGCGCATTACTGACCAAATTACAGAAGCAAAGGCGTTTGTGTTCGATATGAGGGGACATATTAGTATGAGTGAACATGTTTTGAGTCTATTTTCAGATAAAGACTTGGCGGGTGTGCGTTGGGAAATTCCAATATATACCAAGCCTGAAAAGCAATTACTATCAAAAACCATTTATTCGGGGGGAATCACAGGCAGACAGAAATATTCGGACACTAAGTTAATCTTCCTGATTGATGAGTCAACCATTGGCTATACGGAAGCAGTAGCACATATTATCAAAGAATATCAATTGGGTACCTTGATTGGTGCTCCAACAGCCGGTTTAATCGGGGAAACCTTTACGACAAGACTAATCGGCGGGACAAGTGTCTCGATGACAGGCATGAAAGCCTTCGATTCGGACAACAGATTGCTAAACGGTAAAAGCGTCGAACCTAACGTGCTTTTACTGCGAAATCACAATAAATTTCTGAATTATACGGAATTACTATTAGAAAAAGCATTGGAATTATTGAATAATTAGTTATTTTTGTTTGTTATTTTTTATCTATATTATCAAAGGGGAATTTATATGCTTAAAAAAATTAAGTCCATAAGCTCAATTTTCTTGGCTATTTTATTTGTTGTGAGTGTATCATATGCAGGTGAAATCAAAGAAGCAAGCTACCAAACTAATCTACATTGCGGCTCTTGTGCTTCTAAAATTCAAAAAGGATTGAAAAAAGCCGGTGGTGTAATCGAAACTAAAGCTGACGTTGCTTCCAAAGTTGTAACTGTCAAATATGATGCTGACAAGACTGACGATTCGAAAATCAAACAACTAATTGCAGACATGGGTTACAAAGCTGACTTAGCTAATGCTAAAGAATGCAAAAGCGGTGAAAAGGCATGTTGCAAAACTACAGGCAAAGCCTGTGACAACAAAGACAAAACATCCAAAATGTCCGGCAAAGATTGTTGCGATACTAAAGCAACAAAATCGAATCCTAAATAGAGCAATTGGAACCGAAAAATTAAGCGGGATTGTAAAATCCCGTTTTTTTTTGGTTAAATTTTGAAAGTCGGTCTTAGTAACGATGATTACTTATCGAACTTCAGATTGAAAGTAGTGCCTTTGCCTTCTTCACTTTCTAAGGCAATCGAGCCATTAATCAAATCCACATATTTCTTCACGATAGCAAGTCCTAATCCGGTACCCGGCTTGTTTCCTACATTGCGAGACCTGTGAAATGGGTCGAATACATTGTCGATTTCATTTTCTGGTATGCCAATACCATAATCCTTGATTTGCATATTTACTGAAGTTTGACTGTCAATTATACTAATATCCACGCTTGTATCCTCATTTGAGTACTTTAAAGCATTTGCAACAAGATTGCTGATAATGTTCCTCAAGGATATTTGGTCACATTCAATAAGAATCTTCTGGTTTGTACTTTGGACATTGACAATTCTATTTTTCCCGATTGTCATCTTAATTTCATCAATAATTGAGCCCACGAAAGAGCATAGTTCAATGGTATTGTAAGTAGCTTGCCAATCTTTGGTAGTAGGTTTTTCAAATACCAGAACGTCATCAAGCAGCTTAGTAAGTGATTGAATTGAATGCCGGATAAGTTCCAAATTCTTCTTGAATGAAATTTCGTCATGCTTTTCGTATAGCTTATCTAATATGTATGTTGAAGATAAAATTACTGTCAAAGGTGTGCGATATTCGTGTGAAACCATTGCAATAAATCGGCTTTTAAGTTCATTGAGGCTCTTTTCTTTGGACAAAACAGCAAGCAAATCATCTTGAGTTCTCACTAATTCTTCTTGAGTGCGTTTCCGTTCGTCATTTTCGTAGCTCAATTCGTTTAGAGCCGTTTCCAATTGTTTGGTTCTATCTGCCACACGGTTTTCAAGTTCTTTGTTGATTTCAATTATTTTTCTTTCGTATTGCTTTCTGTCAGTAATATCAATCAAAAAAGCCTGCAAAATGAAAGAATCTTTGATGGGGATTCTATTCAAAGAGACTTCGACATCAATCAATTCTCTACCATTTTTGAGATGTTTCCATTCAAAAACAAGTGATTCGCCTTCTAATGCTCGATTAACGTATTCTTTTGCAATCTCAACTGAACTAAATCCTTCATCCTGAAATTTGGGAGACAGCTTATCGGGTGATAGCCCAACGATTCTGTCGCGGCTGAAACCAAAAAGTTGCTCGGCTTTTGGGTTGCAATCAATAAATTGCATATTGTCCAACAATAGAATTGCAACTGAAGCTTGGTTAAATAAGGCTCTGAACTGAGATTCGCTTTGTATAATTTCTTGTTGCAAAACCATATCTTTCGTAATGTCTTGCATTGTCCCTGTTATTCTAAGCGGCACTCCATATGTATTTTTCACTAATTCGCCTAAGGAACGTATCCATCTCATTTCACCGTCGGAAGCTCTGAAAATTCGGTATCTAATGTCAAAATTTTCAGCTCCGTTCAGCAACGAATCAATCGCTTTAGAACGTAATGGTCTGTCTTCTTCATGGCACAATTGCTTGAATTCCGAATACGATATACTTCGTGTATCCGGCTCCATTCCGATTATTTTGAAATACTCTTCAGTTCCCCAAAATAGTGTTTTGTTCAAATCTAATTCCCAACTGGCAATTTTGGCTATTGATTGAACATTCTTCAATCGTCTTTCGCTGTAAGTAAGCTCTTTCTCAACTATTATCCTATCAGCGATTTCTTCTTTCAAACTATCAATTGCCAATTTTGCAATCTCCATTTGTTCATTTAGTTGGTCTTTACTTTCTTTGGAGAGTATCAAAGCATCTGTCAGACCTTTGATAAGCAACAAAAGGCTAACCGCAATAATTGCCGAAAGTAATATCAGGTCGAATGAAATAGTTAAAATTTCAAGTAAGGACAATTTTGCTTTATGCAAATTCATTAACTCATAAAAAGAAGTGATACTATAAGCCATTAAGACTATGATGATTAATCCGAATGCAGTAATAGCACCTTTTCCGCCTTTAAGTATGGTAGTAGTAATGAGAAATGTCAGTATCCATAATGTAGCAGCAGAATCCGGTCCAAAGTTGAAAAGCAAATAAACCGATAAAGCGAAAAGACCAATCAACAAAAAATTAGATTTGAGTATGTATTTCTCTTTTTTTATAAGTAATAAGCTTAGTAATGCCAAATAGATTATAATTATGAACACACCATAAGAAGGGTCTGCTATTTCGAAGGCTAAAATTATACCCGTGAGCAATGACAATGAGCCTATTATTATCCCAAACCGTATTATATAGTTCAATATAACTGACTTTACTTCACGCAGTATCTCCTCTTCTTGTTCGGTAGGTTTCTTAAATAAACCCTGAAGAATCATTGCAATATTTAGTTTTTCTTTACCCCAAGGGTTCATCAAATTCATATTTTATCAACTTAGAATATTTTCACTATACTAAATTAATGATTAATTACATAATTTTAATCATTAATAAGCAACATAAGCAAAGATTTTTTTATAAAAGTTAAAATTAGTCTAAGCGAAATTCAATTTTGATTACCTAAAATTAACAAATTACATTTATTATTTTGTATTGAGTTGTAAAATTACCTAATTTTGACTTTTGGAATTTAACAAATTTGTAAAAAAGGTTAGAAATGGAACTCGCTCATAACATACCATTGTATTCGCTACTGCCGTTTGTTCTAATGTTAGGCGCTATAGCCGTGCTGCCACTTGTGGCGCATCATTTTTGGGAATCAAACAAAAATAAGCTGATTGTAGCTTTAGTATTGGGTGTCCCGACTGCACTTTACCTACTGCTTACAGGGCTATCATACGAATTGTCTCATATCGTATTTTTTGATTACGTGCCTTTTATTATTTTGCTCGGTTCATTATTTGTAATCACAGGTGGAATCTATGTCGAAGGCGATATAGAAGCCAAACCTCATATAAATACATTGATGTTATTAATAGGAACGCTACTTGCTTCGCTGATGGGTACAACAGGTGCAGCAATGTTGTTGATTCGTCCGCTTTTGCAAACTAACTCACAACGGAAATTCAAAGTCCATACTGTTTTGTTTTTCATTGCTACCGTAGCTAATTGCGGTGGACTCTTGACTCCATTGGGCGACCCGCCACTTTTCATGATGTACCTTCGTGGAGCCGAATTTTTCTGGTTCTTGAATCTATTCAAAGAGTGGATTTTTGTTAATTCTTTAATTTTGATTGTATATTATTTCGTAGATAGATACTACTATAGTAAGGAAAAACCCGAAGATTTGAAACGCGATTCGTTAGATAAGAAACCAATTAAAATCTCCGGTAAACGAAATTTCATATTCCTACTTGGTGTTATTTGTGGAGTAGCATTTATCAACCCAAATTCTATGGAATTCATCAATGATAGTATTTATTATGGATTCTTGCGCGAAGGCTTTTTGTTACTGATGGCTGCACTTTCATTGGCATTTACTGCTAAGGCAGTTCGTGCAAGCAATCATTTCAATTGGGAACCAATCCAAGAAGTAGCTTACCTCTTTATCGGTATTTTTATAACTATGGTGCCGGCTCTCGAATATCTTAAGATTCATGCAAATGAACTCGGTATTGTTACTTCTGCACAATTTTACTACGCAACAGGATTTTTGAGTGCATTTTTGGACAATACACCGACTGCAGTTACATTTTATTATTTGCAGGTAGGGTTGGTAGAATTAAACCCAAGTTCATTGCTTAATGGAGCCGTTGCGGGGATTCCCGAAAGCATTATGATAGCAATTTCGACTGCCTCGGTATTTTTTGGAGCTATGACTTATATCGGCAATGGTCCTAACTTTATGGTCAAAGCTATTGCTGAAAGTCAAGGAATTAAGATGCCGGACTTCTTTTCATACATGATAAAATTCTCTATAATCGTCTTACTTCCAATATTTATACTTGCACAGTTACTTTTTGTGCATTAAAAAAAAAATCGGGAGAATAAATGTCTGACATAAAAAGAATTGGCATCATTACAAGTGGTGGTGATTGCGGCGGTTTGAATGCCGTAATTTCAGGTGCTGCTCGAATGGCATATCATTTAGGCATCGAATCGTGCCTGATACCTCATGGCTATGCCGGTTTGTATAATTTATCGAACATCACGCCTGTTGTCATAGATTTTGCTCGTGCCGACAAAATTCATTCGGGTGTAGCCGGCTCAGAAGCCGGACACTCACGCGTGAAAATCAGTAAAATCAATAACGTACACAAGTACGAAATAATCAAAGAAGGCTTGAAAAAGCATAATATTGATGGCTTGATTATTGCCGGTGGTGACGATACGGGTGGTGTCGTGGTTGATTTGATTGAGCATGGTATCAAGTGTATTCATGTTCCGAAAACTATGGATTTGGACTTACAATCATATTCCGTCGGAGGCGATTCGACAATCAATCGGATTGCAAAATTTACGGACGAATTGCGTACCACAGGCATTACTCATAGTCGTGCTTTGGTAATCGAAGTTTTTGGCAGATACTCAGGGCATACGGCTTTCAGAGGAGGACTCGGTGCCGATGCGGATTGTATTCTGATTCCCGAAATTCATGTGGATTATGATGTTGTTTACGACCATTTCAAACAAACCTATGTCAACAGATTGATGTCCAGCGATGTCAAAGGCTCAACCTATATCATCGTTGCTGCAGAAGGTGTCAAAAACACTAAGGGAGAATTTTTTGCTGATGCTTCCGATAATTTGGATTCATTTGGACATAAGAAATTATCCGGAGTCGGCAAATATATTCGTCAGCATCTCGAAGACCGCATGCAAAAGGATTCCTATTGGGAATTGATTTTAAAACGCGAAGGAATCTATGTTGAAGATATTTACCAATATCCCGAAATACGTGAAATCCAACTCGGGCATTTAGTCCGTGCCGGTGCTACAAGTGCATATGATGTTACTTTCGGCAAGCAAATTGGTGGCGGTGCTGTTCTGGCTATGCACAAAGGCATTTGGGGTGTAACTATTGTCGGGGTAGAGGCTGAAGAAATTATTTATATCCCGACACAAGAAGCTATCAAACAACGAAATGTTGAGCTTAAGGAAATCGCTTTTTACGAGGCTATGGGCGTTTGCTTCGGGCGTGAACCTGTGCAATACAAACCTACTTTCCGCCAGCATGTCGGCGAAATTCATCGTTATATGTAAAATCACAAAACAAAAAAAAAGTGGCTGTTCGCAAGAATAGCCACTTTTTTTTTTATATCTCCGACGTATTTTTTATCTTACGATAATCTTGTCGTGATAGACTTTATTTCCAATTGTAACTGCTACAAAATACATTCCTGTTGGTGCGTTTATTGCTCCCAAATCAATAGCATTCAAACCGGATTGAGTTGTAAACTGTTTGTTCATCACTTCGCGACCATCTATTGACATGATTCGAACATTGATGTTTTCGAGCAAAGTGTCATAGTTCAAAACAAAATTAACAGATTCATTTTGACCAATTACATTAGGATGTATGCCATATGACAATCCCGGGAAATCTTCTACAGAAGTTATTCCTAATGGAGTAAAGTCGAATTTGATTATACCTTCTGCCGACCCTGAGAATTCAGTAAAGACAATTTTGTAAACGATTAATTCAGGTGCATCTTCAATATGTCTGTAAGCAAAGTAAACCAAATCTGTCGGTATGGTATATTCATTGGTAGCTTGGCTGAATGTTTTCCAATCAGAGCCAATTGTAGTTATTACTTCAGAATAATTGTCATCATTAATTGCAGGTGGCATAACTGAAATTGGGTCAACGCCTTTCAATTCTGCAACTCTAATGCTAAGGTTACTTTTTACGCCGGTCACAGGATAAGCCATGAATTGACCTTGTCCGATTGGAATCAAACTTTCATATTTCCCGAATACCAAGTCCCAATCAAGTGACAATGGCTCGCGGCTTTTAGCAGAATTTGTTGCAAACGAGAAGTATGCGTAATTTTGTCCCGTATAATCTTTCTTTTTGATGACTGCTATTGTCTCATCTGTACCATTTAAATTTGAGTATCGAATCGAATATTCGCTCGCTGCCAACGTTTCAATCATGAATTTTTTGTACGAATTGTTTGAGATTTTAATGATAAAGACTTTGTCTCCTACAATGTAGTGAGTTGACAAATCATAGTATCCCCAACCAAAGTCACCACCGGTTATGTATCCGTCTTTACCCAGATTTAAAGCTCCTACGTGCCAAGATTCCTCTGAATTTATTGCTGATTCCCATGTTGAACTCATTCCGTTAGTATCAACTTGATTATCAAATGAATTTTCGTTACTTCCGGGAACGACCCATATCTTCATCCCTTTTTGTCCGTTTACAAGAATACCTGCTCTTTGACCTGTTTGGAAAGCCAAATCCCAATTGTCCTTGTTTTCTTGCTGCAAAATACCGTTTTCTAAACTGAACCACACATCATTCTGGTAATCTTTTCCTAAAATTACTGTATGTTCTATTGTTTCTGCTAAAATTGAATTTGTCATAAAAACAAATGCCAATAATGTTAGTAAATACTTATTCATAGTGATACCTAAAAATTTATAAATTAAAACTTTCAACTATGCAAAATACGAAATTTATCGTTAAACGAAGGTAAGTTTCCATCAATTTTCTTAAATCAGATTAAAAAATCTTTTATAAGAAAACTTTTCATAGTGGCACTAATTTCAAAATAGGTCTGCTCTAAAAAGTCTATGAAATCCTCGAAATTTCTATCAAGATTCGTGTTCATTTTCATGAAATCAATCTTACCGGGCGACTTGATTAAATCTTGTAGAATTTTTGCCAAATCACTTACATTCTCAGCTTGGAAAGTCATGCCGTTCTCGTTTTCATTGATGAATTCGGGCATTCCGCCAATGCGAGAGCAAATTACCGGTACTCCGTAGTATTGGCATTCAAGAATCACCAAGCCCGCACCCTCTTCCCAAATGCTTGGTATGACTGCCAAATCAAGACCGGACATTATCTGGCTTAAGTTCTCTCGTTTGTATTCACCTTTGAAATCACATACTTTGTTTTGGTCAATTTTCTTGATTTGCTCTATGTATTTGCCGGGTCCTGTCCCGTAAATTTTTATATTAACTTTTTCAGGATTGATTGATTGAACTGCATCAGCGAGAATATGTACTCCTTTATGAGGTATTAGCGAGCCGATATACCCGATTTTCACCGGGACCGAAGTTCTCGTTTTGCCTTGTTCGTGTTTGCCGTTGTATAATTTGGGTATTTGGTGAGCTACGATAACTTTGTTAGAATTCAAACCCGATTCTACCAAGATGCCTTTGACTCTACCTGAAATAGCCAACGTCAAATCAATATTGTCATTTATCAATTCGATTGCAATTTTGTTTCGCTTCTTATATTCATTTTCTAAATGAGGGTATGTTCTTACCAAATCTGAATTTTTTGCAAAAACTACGTTATCCCATTTTCGTCCGTTCGAGCCAAACATATAAAGCTGTGGGTCAATGAGATGATAATTATGAGGAGTGTATATGGCTCTGATGCCATATTTTCGCGGGATAGCAGCTATCGCAAACCCCAATCCCAAAAAGTTTTGGAAATGCACAACATCAGGCTTCAGCCTGCGGACTAAATTTTCAAATTCCATAAGAATATGTTCATCGCGAACTTCTAACTGCGGTTCATTCGGAATTATGAAATCAAATTTACGATTGAATATGCCAACCAATTTTACACCGTTAACAATTTTGCTCTCTACAAAGTATGGGGTTTCATTTCTGGGATGTCGCAATCCGGCATAAAAGACTGTAACGTCATATCCGCGATTAGCCAGTGCAATTGCTGTATCTTTTGGAAACATTGTGCCACCACCACTTTCGTCCCATCCAAACATTGTGAAAAGTATCTTCTTCGATTTTGTATTTTCGACAATTGCAGTGGGTGCAAGTTCGGGCTTAGTTTCAATTAATTTTGAGCTTTGAAATTTTTCTATTCCTTCCAATAAACCCTTGTAAAAATTTACAAAATGAAGCACAGTAGCCTTCGACAGGAAATAATTTATCAAATCTTCGGTTGTCAAGTCTAATTTTTTACCTTCGAAAATAACTGCATCATTCTTGATTTTGAACTGCTCCACCTTTTGAACTTCGCGTAAAATTTCAGCTTCGACAGAGATGTTTTCTGCTATATATGCCTTTGCTTGAGAAATTGTTTTTTCGCCCAAGCTTCTAAATCCGAATATCTTATGTTCGAGCTCCAAAATTTCGGGATGTTTTTTAATCAATAGCACTGTGTTTCTACCGTTCATAACTTGGCGTTTACGGAAATTTTCAACCGTCAAAGTGTGGTCATGTTTTGATTTCAACTCAGAGGAATAAAGCACCGAATAGCCCATTTTTTGCAAACGATAGCCCAATTCCGTATCTTCGCTCATAGGTTCTCGGAAATCTTCATCGAATAATCCTGCGTCCAGCAGTGCCTTTCGCTCAATGCTGATGTTGCAAGTAATGAAATGCTTGTATCCGTAAACTTTCCCGTTTTCCATCACCGAGTAATCAAAAATCAAGGGGTATTTCGATAAAAAGTATGTGAATGGATGCTCGATAGCCGATTCCACATAATCGAATGTGCCGAGAACCGCAAACTTCTTCCCTGAAAATCTTTGCTGATAGAGCAGATGCTCTTCTAACAGGCTATCACTTGCGATTGTATCATCATTAATTATCAGTACGTATTTGCTCTGCGACGCTTTAATTCCCTTGTTGCGAGCTGCACCCGGACCTGCATTGCTTTGTCTGATATATTTGAAATTCAAAGTCGTTTGAAATTCCGACATCACGCGTTCAGTTTCGTCAGTAGAGCCGTCATCTATAACTAAAACCTCATATTTACTTTTCGATAGAGTTTGCTTTGATAATGCGTCAATGCACTTTTTCAGGGTGTTGATTCGATTAAAAGTGGGGATAATTACACTTATTTCATATTTAAAGTCTGTAATTTCGGTTTTTGATTCAAAAATTGCAGGATTCAGCCGCTTGTACTCTTCGTAAATTCCCATTTGGTAGTAAAAAATATTAACTTTGCTCAATAATCCAATCATCGCTTCGACGAATTGTTCCTTGCTGAGAACTACTCCGTTCAACTTGTAATTTCGCCCTTCTATGAATGGTTCAAACTCAAAGCGTCGCATTAATTCTACAATTCTCTGGATTTCATCGCCTTTGTTTGCGATTACATTTTCGATATTTCGAATAATCACAATGTCAACGTTGTCTAAGGCTAATTCCAAAATTTCAGGGTTAGCAGCAGATGGGTATTTCAATAGCAATTTGTAGTGGTTGCGTCCCCACATCTTTTGCCGTTTGATGAACATATCAATGCTAATATCATGCAAATGAGTAGCTTTGATTGTTCCGTCAAATAGAACTTTCAAACCCAATCTTTGCAAACGCAGCCCTAATTCGATATCTTCTGCCATTGGTTCGCGGAAGTTTTCATCAAACATTCCTGCTTTATCGACTAAACTTCTCTCGACTGAAATGTTGCACGTCCAAAAGTAGAGATAGTTGTATAAGCCACCTGTGACCAACTTTGAAGCGGGAAAAATGAAATCGGATTTCACTGCCAAATAAGTGAAAATCTTTTCCATTTCCGCTTGTGGATAATTAAAAGTACCCATTACAGCTAATTTTGTTCGGTTTGTTTTGTGATGGCGATAATGCCCGGAGAGAACATCTTTTTCAAGAATTGCATCATCATTCAAGATTAGCAAATAATTCCCGCTTGCATGTCTAATCGCATTATTCCGCGCAGTTGCAGGACCTGAATTTGCTTGCTTGAGATAAATAATTTTATACTTCGATTTGAAATTTTTCACTCTCATTTCGGTGTCGTCAGTCGAGCCGTCATCGGCTATAATGACCTCGAAATTTTCGGTAGGGAAGTCTTGCTTTGAAAGAGATTCGAGGCATTTTTCGAGTATGTCAATTCGATTATAAGTTGGGATAATCACTGAGAATATTAATGAATCCTCATTTTCTAAAGATTTTGCCTTGTCAAATTCCAATCCCAGATGCTGTTTCAAAAAGCTCCGTTTCACGAGTTGATTCGGCAATAATAGCTCATTTCGGCTGAAATAGAGCGATTCGCCGGCTACGTTCTTGTCCGATAGCACATTGTATTCATCAGGTGATTCGAGGAATTTATGCACCAATTGCCCGTACCAATCAACGATGTATTCGAAATTGTAATCGGGACAATGAATGAGAATTCCTGAACTTTTTTCAAGAATTAGCTTGAGCAAATTATCTTTGGAAAAATCATTTGTTTGGATAATCCTCACTTCAATCGCCGAAATACTTTGCAAATCTTGCAATAGTTGGTCGTCAATATCTGTGCAAATCACAATTTCGGCATCTCTCATACGCTGATTGCCCAATTGCGAAACGGCTTTTGTCAAATCCTTGATATTATCTTGAGTTACAAATTTTGATGAAAACGGAATGAATATTGTCAAAAGCGTTTGTTGAGGAATCTTTTGCGAGAAGGATTTGTACTTTGTATAAACTTGGTGCCATTCAGGGTAAAACTGCGACCAATCGCCGGATTCGCCACTTTTAGATAAACTGTGCAACAAATAATAGCTGAAAAATTTGTTGATGTGATTGAATTTATTTCGCCGAGAAATCCTGCACCAATACTCGAAATCCATAGCATATCGCAAAGTCTCGTCAAAATATCCGTTTTCGTCAAGCAATTCACGTTTGAAAAATACTGCCGGTTGAGTAGGCATAGTTACGCCGTACCAATACTGCAAAATCTCGTCAAAATCGTAATCAAAATGCTTTAAATCAATCGTTTGATTCGCTGCTTCGATTCCAAGTTTTGCATTGCCATGAACGATGCGCTCGTTCGGATTTTTATTGAAAAATTTGGCGACTTCTGCGAAAACACCGTCAAAATAATAATCATCGGAATTGAGCCAAGCGACGATATCGCCACTCGCCATTTTCAAACCCTTGTTCAAAGCGTTTGTCTGTCCCGAATCCTTTTCCGAAATCCATTTCAAATGCGGGTAGTTTCGCAATATTTCCTGAGTTCCGTCCGTCGAGCCACCATCAATAACGATATGCTCGAAATTCGGATAATCCTGAGCCAAAACGCTTAGAATGGTTTTTTCAATATATTTTGCTTGATTCAAAGTGGGGGTAATCACCGAAAACTTCAAATTTTGCTTTCCCGTTGTGGCAATTCCACTTAATTGAATTCTCTTTTTAACAATGTTAATTGAATGCTGTTCAGCAAATGAACGTAATTCAGCATTAGTTTTATCATCACAACTTGAAGCGTTGGACAAATAGATTCGTGGCTTATCCGATGATTTTTGCATTTCAAAAAAAGCATCTGCAATATCCTCAGCTTGAATGTCAGTCAAACAATGTGGCTTATCAAATTTGCAAACCCAATTGCATTGGTAACATTCCAGCGCATTGATAATCGCGGTTTGCATCCTGTCATAGGGATAAAATCTTCCGAAATGACCGCCGCCAAGTATCGCCAAATTTGGAATCCCCAAAGCTGTCGCGATGTGTGCGTGAGCAGTGTCCACGCCGATTGCTGCAACAGATTTGTAAATAATCGCAGCTGCTTGTCTAATTGTTGTTTGACCGCAAAGATTAGAATATTTTACATTTGCGGCTTTGCAAATTTCTTCATGCTTTTGCCAATCTTTTTCGGAGCCAAGGCAAACGAAATGATATGAATTTCGCAGATTGACTAATTTCAGCACCTGGGCGAGTTGCGGGTAATCTTTTATCGAATATTGTGCACAGCCATATAATGCTACGATTTTGGTTGAATGATTGTCAAGATTGGCAACAAAATCTTCGCTGAATCGCAGGTCTTCCTTACTCAGCCAAATCCATGGCTCAAGAGTTGCATCTCTTATTCCCAATGATTGCAAAAAGTGCTCATTTCGCTTGATTTCCGGCATGATTGAATTTGGACTTTGTATAATCCGGTTGTAAATTGAATTGTTTTGCAGCCTGATTTCTTCTTCTAAATTGGAGTTGTCGCCATCAAAAGCGATTTTTTGTTTCGCTAATATTGAATTTGCAATTGTATCGCAAACTTCATCTCGCGAATAGACTGTATTGAGCATCAAATCATATTCTCGTCCGGCTAATGAAATCAAGAAATCAGCCCTGTAAGCGGAATTCTCGAGAAATTGGTTTTTTTCAAATGTGATAATTGAATCAACAAATGGGCATTGTTCGTAGAAATTGCTCAGATAATTTTGCGAAAGAATTGTGATTTCGGGGTTTTTGTAGTGCGATTTGATATACTCCAACATTCCGGATGCTATAACAGCATCACCGATTGAGTCCGTGCGGAGAATCAATACACTGCCTATTGTATCAGAATATTTACTTTCAAAAGCAGTGTCAATATTCGACGTTACTTTGGGACTTTCAACTAATAAGTTTTTTTTTTAATGTTGCCTTGAGCCATCATTTCATCAAAAAGCGAGACATCAAAATCACTGCTTTTATACGCAGTTACCTGCATGTTTACGCCATTTCGGGTAACTGTGATATTCGTATAAGCAAGCGATTCCAAAGCACTGACGATGCTATCGCTCGTCCAGCCGTATTTGTGGCAAAAGTATTGCGGATGCGATTTTCTACCTTCGTCATTTTCGGAGCCTTCAAGCGTAGAGCCAATGTCCTGCCCGCCATAAAGCCACTTAATTTTGTCCTCCAAATCCATATCGGAATCAATCAAGGATTCAACATTTGGCAAACGCAAATCAATGTACCCATCAGCTTTGAGCAAGTAATGGAAAGTCGCAAGCAATTCGAGTGCTTCCCAATGAAAATGATGCTCTATAAAATCTTGTGCTAAAATGTACGAAAATGATTCGCTTTGGAAATGCTCTTTTAGGCTTTTGGGCTTTATATCGAAAAAGTAATCAACCCGCTCCAACTTTGTATTGCCATCAATATTGACAAAGCCGGATTTGTAATCATTTCCGCAACCGATGTTCAATTTATCATTTTCGGGTTTGCATGGCAATGCAACTTTTCCGGGCAAATCCAGAACAGGAGCTAATGTAGTAAGATATTTACCGACCAAATCAATTTTGAATTGCTCAACTTCTCTGCTTACTTGCGATAAATCCAAGCTCAGCATCTTTTCAAACTCTTGCTCGAATGATTCAAAATTATTCACCCAAGGAACATGAATGAAACCTTCGAGGCAATGAGTGTGTCTGCCTGTCTCGTTGATTACAATTCCTGGTATTCCATGACCTAATCCATACAAACAGGCATGCAAACGTGTAGAAATCACTAAATCAAATTCGCGGTAAACGTCGTGTAAATCTTGATAAAATGAACTGAAAATTAAATCTATATCGAGATTTCTATTTTTAATAAAGTTGAGGAAGCTGAAATATTCCGTTTTGTGATGCGCCACGAGAGTGATTTTGTATTTTCCGTACAAGGATTGCATTATTTGCATATTCAGCTCAAACATTTCCTTGCCGGTAGCTTGGTTAATAATGCCCATTTCATAAGGAATTTGGATAGACATCCCAATATGCTCGATATTTTTGCCGGGCAATATTTTCTTCACTTCAGGAACTGAAAGTAGCGCCGGGCAGTTGATATGATGAAAGTTCAAATTATGTTCGTCGAAGATTGGCGGTCGCTTTGCCGTTCTTGAGGTTATAATCTTCGCACTTTTGAATATTTCAATTTCGGGATATTCGACAATATGGCGGTCAATATAAAAATTCTCATATCCGGCGGCTAACAAAATCACTTTATCCGTCAAATTGTGCTTGAGAATTTCAAGGTATAAGTCTTTGATTTCTCTCCCAACGGGTAACCCGGCTATGACAATCAAATCCAAATGTGGAGCTAATCTGCCAACATCGCCGGGGGAGACCATATTATGGACGCCTTTGAATTTGCTGTATGGCAGAAAGTCCTCATTGAAATTGTAGAACATAAAATTGAGATGATTGTCCTTATACAGGCGTTTGAGGATTTCAATCACGCCATCTCTTATAAAGTCATCTCCCGGATTCCAAAAACTTGTTCCGGATATTAGAATGTTAAGCACTTTCATATTCAATCTCTTTTATATTTAAGAAGAAATCTACAACAATAATAATGCCATTCAAATTGAAATATAATTCTGTGATTATTAGAAAAAATGTGTTATATTATATAATAATAATGAATAAAAAGATTGTAGTTTTAGCTTTTCTGAAGATTTTTGAAGAATTAATACAAATTTTCATTAATTTTTCGTGAAATACGTCGATATAATGACATTAAATTTTGAAAATTGAAAAAAAATCATTAAATTTTAGTATAAGTTTATGAGTAAAAATATAAATAATTTGGGATATTGCAGAATCATTTCTGTAGCTCCAAAATTAAAAATCGCAGACCCAGATTTTAACAGTTCTGTGATGACGGATTTTATTACTAAAATTGAGTATTTATCGCCACATTTCATCTTATTCCCCGAGCTAAGTGTCACTGCCTATACATGTGCAGACCTCTTTTTTTCCGAAAGACTTTCCAATTTGACTATGCAATCAATTGCAACGCTAAAAGATTTTTCAACAAAATTAAGCACTGTGTTTATCATCGGGGCGCCACTCAGTTCAAACGGTAAACTTTTCAACTGTGCTATTGTAATCCAAAGCGGTAAAATTCTCGGCATCGTACCCAAAAGCTACATATGCAATTCAGCCGAATACTACGAAGAACGCTGGTTCAGTTCTGAATTCGACCGAGTAAGCGACAGAATTACTATCGAAAACGAAGCGATTCCATTCGGAGCTGACTTAATTTTCGAATCATTTGACGGAAAATTACGATTTGGTATCGAAATTTGCGAAGATTTGTGGGCAGTTGCTCCACCAAGCAACGATTTGGCTTTAGCAGGTGCTGAAATTTTGTTCAATCTTTCGGCGAGTAACGAATATCTCGGAAAGTATAAATACAGAAAAGAACTCGTGCAAAATCATTCCGCAAAAACGATTTCGGCATATGTGTATTCATCATGCGGTCCTTGGGAATCTACTTCCGATACATTGTTTTCAGGCAATTGCATGATAGCTGAAAACGGTAAGATTCTCACAGAAACTAAACGCTTCAGCTTTGAAACTGAATATTGCGTCGCTGACATAGATTTGCAAATGCTCCGACATGACAGGCAGCGCAACAACTCTTATGGAGGTTCGCAAGCGACCATTAATTTCCGAACTATCAATTTCGATTGGCAAGAACGAGATGTTGATGCAATACTTAGGCATTATTCGGCAACTCCTTTTGTACCCGAATTTGAAGGTGAACGTTCAAATGTTTGTGAAGAAATTTTGCAGATTCAATCAACAGCATTGGCGAGAAGACTTTTGCAAATCAAGTCTAAGACTGTGATTATAGGTCTTTCGGGCGGATTGGATTCCACTTTGGCTTTGATTGCAACAGCAATGGCTTTCGATAAAATCGAACTTGACCGAAAGGGTATCATTGCGATTACGATGCCCGGAATGGGAACATCTGAAGCGACCAAATCGAATGCAATCAAGCTTGCCGAATCATTTGAATGTACTCTTAAAATTATTGATATCAAAGCATCTGTTTTACAACATTTTCAAGACATCAGCCATGATGCAAACGTTCACGATGTAACTTTCGAAAATGCTCAAGCTCGGCAACGCACAATGATTTTGATGGATATGGCTAACAAAATGAAAGGCATCGTAATCGGCACGGGTGATTTGTCGGAGATTGCTTTGGGTTGGAATACTTTCAACGCTGACCACATGTCCATGTACAATGTTAACTCAGGAATTCCCAAAACATTAGTGAAATACATTATCAGTTGGTACGTCAATTCTATAATTCAAAATAGTTTGCAAATAGTTTTAAATGATATTATAAACACTCCTATCACACCCGAATTATTACCCTTAGGAGAGGGGAATACTTTATCACAAGAAACCGAAAAAATCATTGGACCATACGTACTTCACGACTTTTTTATATATTATACAGTACGTTTTGGTTTTGATAAAACCAAAATTATGACTATTGCCGAAATTGCGTTTAGTGGTTTGTTCGAAAATGATGAAATTGAAAAATGGTATTTAGTTTTTTTTGATAGATTTTACAAAAATCAGTTCAAAAGAAATGTTGTGCCTGACGGAATCAAGATAGGTTCAGTGAATTTATCTCCGAGAGCTGATTGGCGAATGCCATCAGATGCACTTTAAAAATTAAGGAACACTATGCTTTTTGAAATCGACAACCCAATTACGACCATTATAGCTGACGACCACGAAGTAGTACGTGCGGGTATAAGAAGACTATTGTCTGTTGACAAGACTATCAGAATTCTTGATGATGGTGCAAATGGAGAAGATGCTATAAGATTGGCTGAATATCACAAGCCAATCGTTGCATTATTGGATATTTTGATGCCAAAGATGACAGGAATTCAAGCTATAAATGAAATAAAAAGAGTTTCCCCAACTACATATGTTATAATGTTGACTGCATTCGAAGATGCAGAACATCTTGAACAGGCTTTAGCTGCAGGTGCTGACGGGTATCTTACTAAAGATATTTCTGCAAAGGATTTGATAGAATCCATCAAACTCGTAACACAAGGCGAGAGAGTTTTTAGCAAATCTATCATTCAAATCATCCAAAACAAGGTTATGCCTTCGAATATTGAAGACGTAAAACAAGTTTCGATAACGAAACGAGAGCAGGACGTCTTGAACCTTGTTGCAGAAGGACTTACAAGCGCAGAAATTGCAGAAAATCTTGGGTTGAGCATTCGTACTGTCGAATCTCATAGATACAATATAATGCAAAAACTTGGCATAAAAAGTGCCGCTTCGTTGGTGAAATTTGCTGTTGGGAGAAATTTGAAGTAAAAGGTATTTTAAGTAAGTAGTATTACTGAGGTTTTTTATTTGATTATGTACTACTTTTGTTGAAATCGTATTTTTAGGCTCTGCTAAATGTTAGGTGTTGTTAAATTAAGTTTGAATATTATGAAAAACAAAACTACAAATTTTATCATTTTGATTGTGTTATTAGCCTTTCATATAAGTGCACAATCTCAAGAAAATGTAGGTATAGGTACAACGACACCTGAAGTTACTGCGTTGCTTGACCTTGTCTCTACAGATAAAGGCTTGCTAGTACCAAGACTTACGACCGCAAATAGAGATGCAATTGCTACTCCGGCAACGGGGCTAATGATTTACAATACTACAAATAATCGTTTTGAATATTATACAGGTGCTACTTGGGTGCCAATATTAACCAATGGTATTATCTCTTTGGATAATTCTCGTATTTTCGTTGGTAATGCCTCAAACATTGCGACCGGAGTTGTATTGAGTGGTGACGCTACAATCACAAATGCGGGAGTTTTGACTATTGCTAACAATGCAATAACTACAGCTAAAATTAACAACAATGCAATCACAACAGCAAAAATTGGCAACAATCAAGTTACAACAGCAAAAATAGGTGACACCCAAGTCACAAATGCCAAACTTGCTACCGGAATTGATGCGACTAAACTTGCTGACGGTAGCGTTGACAACACTGAATTTCAATATTTGAATGGCGTTACAAGCAACATTCAAACTCAACTTGACTCAAAAGTCTCCGGCACATTGCTCAATACTAATATCTTTGTCGGTAATGCCTCAAATTTAGCCACAGGAGTTGCTATGAGCGGTGATGCCACAATCAGCAATGCAGGTGTTTTGACTATTGCCAATGATGCTATAACAACAGCAAAAATCGGCAACACCCAAGTCACAAATGCTAAACTTGCAGCTGCAATTGATGCAACAAAATTAGCCGACGGCAGCGTTGACAACACCGAATTTCAATATTTGAATGGCGTTACAAGCAACATTCAAACTCAACTTGACTCAAAAGTTTCCGGCACATTGCTCAATACTAATATCTTTGTCGGTAATGCCTCAAATTTAGCCACAGGAGTTGCTATGAGCGGCGATGCCACAATCAGCAATGCAGGTGTTTTGACAATTGGTAACGATGCAATCACAACGGCAAAAATCGGCAACCTTCAAGTCACAAATGCCAAACTTGCATCAGGCATTGACGCAACAAAATTAGCCGACGGCAGCATTGACAACACCGAATTTCAATTTTTGAATGGCGTAACGAGCAATATCCAAACTCAACTTGACGCAAAAATGACAAATGCACTGACAAATACAAACATTTTCGTCGGTGATGCTTCAAACGTTGCCACCGGAGTTGCTATGAGCGGCGATGCCACAATCAGCAATGCAGGTGTTTTGACAATTGGTAACGATGCAATCACAACAGCAAAAATCGGCAACACTCAAATCACAAATGCTAAACTTGCTACAGGCATTGACGCAACAAAATTAGCAGACGGCAGCATTGACAACACCGAATTTCAATTTTTGAATGGCGTAACGAGCAATATCCAAACTCAACTTGACGCAAAAATGACAAATGCACTGACAAATACAAACATTTTTGTAGGTGATGCTTTAAACGTTGCCACCGGAGTTGCAATGAGTGGCGATGCCACAATTAGCAACGCAGGTGTTTTGACTATAGCCAATGATGCAATTACAACAGCAAAAATCATTGATAATGCTGTTGACGGCGCAAAAATTCAAATTACCGGAAATACAATAGGTTCGATGATGTATTATGATGGTACTGATTGGGTGCAACTTTCTCCCGGAATTTCAGGACAACTTTTGCAAACAAGTGGCGCAGCAGCACCAATTTGGGTAAATGCTCCATCAGGTTCATTACCACCGGGCTCAGATAAGCAAACCCTAAGACATAATGGTACAGATTGGGTTGTTTCGAGCAATTTAAGCAATGATGGGACTAATATTGGTGTTGGAATTAGCACTCCAACCGCATTAGTGCACCAAGACGGGGGAGATGCAACTGCGGCTTACCACAAATTTACGGCAGGGACTACAACCGGTACTACTGCAAGTGATGGCTTTGATATAGGAGTAAGTAGTACGGGAATAGCCGAATTACGACAACTCGAGTCTTCCGACATGATTTTCGCCACTAATAATACTGAGCGTATGCGTTTATTCGCAAACGGCAAATTGAGTATCAATACTGCAACTGCCCCTCATGATACGGTTCAAGTGTTGATAGACGGCGACGTGAGGATTACTCAAGATTTAATCGTTGATGGAAATATTGACCCGATTGCACTTATTTTGCAACCTCAAGCAACGGCTCCCAACATTACAACGAAAGGTACTATTTATTTCGATAACACAAGTAACGATATTAAGTTTTATAATGGTTCTGCATGGACTACTTTTGGGGCTGTTTTAAACGATGACCAAGAAGTTACAGGCAATGTCTCGCTTTTAAGTTCAGGACCGGCATCTGAATTAAGATTTTACGAGCCTACAGCCGATGGGAACAACTTTACGGCTTTCAAAGCTCGGACGCAAAATGCTAATATAAGCTATAATTTACCGGTATCGCAAGGTGCTGCGGATAGCTATTTGAAAAATGATGGAAGTGGAAATCTCAGTTGGGGAACTGTTTCAGCTTCTAATACTCTTACTGTCACTCATCTTACAGGAAGGGATGATTATAATGTTGGTTCCAGCGACCAAGTAATTGTTGCTTCTTTCACCGGTGGAAGTAAAAATATTAATCTACCTTCTGCTGCTTCTAATACCGGTAGAGTTATTTATATTAAAAAAGGGGTTGTTGGAGTATCTACTGATAGAATTTATCTTATTCCCCAAGAAGGTGAACTTATAGATGGTGCAGCTAATAAATTTATTAGATTAGAGGGCGCTCGGAGAATTGTTTCTGATGGTTCAAATTGGTGGGTTATTAGTTCATATAATGAATAAAAACAATATAAATATAACTCGGAATTTATATTCAAAATTGCTTGCAATTTTGTTTTGTTGTATTGTATTTAGTCCTTATTCTTACTCACAAATAATGACTGTCAAAACAGGTGGTACTAATGTTTTCATGTCAGAAAATGCAATTGTTACCCTAAATGGCGGCGTCACAATCGAATCCGGCGCTTCGCTTATTCATGAAAACGGTATAAAATCCGACCTATTCATTAGTGGCAGATTCTTCAACTATGGTACATATACTCAAAATACCAATGGATTACTGACTTTCGTCCAAAATGAACTTGATTCTATCGGTGGCGCAGCTAACTATTCGATTGACCGAATTGTGGTTAATAAAAGCGGTACTAACAACGTCACGCTTGACCCCAATACGAATTTGAGCATAAATGACAATTTGAGATTGCTTTCGGGTTCGGTTCATTTGGTAAACTCCGAGCTCATCATCACCCCGACTGCTCAGATATACGCTAATGCTATGAATGATTATGATTTGGCTTCTTTCGACAGCCTTAGGTGTATAATCAACATTGGTAGTGATGGCGACCCACTTTTAGGCGGGCATTTAGTCAGACAATTGCCAAGTTCGCAAACTTTACCTGTTGATGTTTTGTTTCCCGTTGGTACTCCCGGTGTTTATACACCTGCTGAAATTAACATTCTGACTGGTGGCGCCTCGTTTAGCACAAATCCCAGAATTGCTATCAAGCCTGTTCCGCAAGAGCATCCAATGGTTGAAATTGAGGACAAATCATTAACAAAGTATTGGAATATCGAGACTGAAGATATTGATTTGAATGATGACGGTACTACAGTTCAATTCTATTATAATGCATCTGAAGTTGAAGGCAACGAAGGTAGTTATGTAGTTTTATACTTCTCACCGGCTTATAATAATCCATTTGGATTTTGGAAAATCAATCCAGGTGCAGATAACGATATTGTAGATTTCAACAACAAATTTTTCTATTCTCAAAAAGTCGATTCTATAGACGGTGATTGGGTGGCTGGTGAAGTAGTTGTGGCACAAGCAACTTATTACAGCCGAGCCGATGGAGATTGGCACGACCCAAATACTTGGTCTAAAGTTTACTTTGGTGATGTTGCTTCTACTACCGCACCAAATAAGCAATCTGATAAAATTCGCATTCAACATAATGTTATAAATATTGATTCTGCTGTTGCTCCTGTTGGTACATTATCATTGGAAAATGGCACCGAGGGACGCGACCCGGGTAAACTCTTTATTAATGGTGACTATGAAATTGTTGGCGATTCTGTTGTTATAGAACTCAATACGACTATCGGAATTGGTCATAGTGAAGGTGTCTTTGCAAATCCCACAAATTCAGGGCAATTCCAAACTTCTACACGAGTTTTCAGCCAAAATGCTGTTTACGAATTTGTTGGTTCAGGCAAGCAATTTACCGGAACAGGCATTCCAACTACAGTTCGGTCAATAGTGGTAAATAAAGCCGCAGGTGACACTCTTGAGCTAAGTAAGAATTTTGCGATTACTGATTCTTTGATTATTAATGATGGAACGCTTGATTTAGCTTCCACAACTATAAACGGCAATACATCAGGCAGACTGTTCCGTATGGATGGCGGTGAAATTGTGATTCGTTCCACCTTCCCAACAAACTATGTTTCACCTTCGTTTACAGTTGGAAGGGTAAGTTTTGATGGTACAGGAAACACTACAATTCCAACCACAACTACTACGCCGGGTGTGCAGCAATACTTTGATTTGAAAATTGCCGGCGATACTCGCAGTGGTAATGTAACGTTCCCTAATTCGGGGCAAATGATTATTAGGAATAGTTTAGATATTTCGAATTTGAATTTTGCAAGTAATTCCTATGCTTTTTTGACTGACGGTTCGACAGTAAGATTTAACAAGAACGGCGGGACTCAAACTATCCCTACTCGCCCGGCATCACCGGCTGATACAACTGTCAATCTCCAATATTACAATCTAATCCTTGATAGCGCCGGAACAAAACAATTATCAGCTATCGGCTCGCCTACGTTCAAGGTTTTGAATGATATTACATTGAATCACAACGTAGAATTCGATGCAAATAATTTCAATCTTGAAGTGCAAGGAGATTGGTCAAATCAAAACGGGAGTACATTTATACCCGGTTCCGGTACGCTAATCTTTAGGTCAACTGTAAATCTTAATACTAATAATATTACTTCACGCGATACAAGTGATAATCCGTTCAATAATATTGTTTTTGCAGGTGCGGGTATTGTTGCTCCTTTAGATGATATTAAAGTCCAAGGGAATTTGCGAATTGATAGCGCCGCTAATTTTAAATTAGGCAATTTTCACCTTTCACTGTACGGAAATTGGTTGAATGATAAAGGAACTTTTATTTATGATAATTCCGATGTTCATTTCAACAACAATTCTTTGCAAACGATTTCAAAAACGATTGGCGACCAGAATTTTTATAATCTGACAATAAACAACAACGCAGGAGTTAATTCCCAAACTGTTGGCGCTGTTGGCAATGGAATCATTGTCAATAATAATTTGATACTCCAAAATGGAAATTTGCGACCTCATATCGGTACAGATTATCGTTTTGTGACTGTTCTCGGCACTCTGACACGACCCGGAAGCGGATTCATAGACGGAGAACTGCGTAAGGTTGTTGGGATAGGGGCTCAAAATAAAATATACGAAGTTGGTTATAATACAAGCTACACTCCGGTAGAATTAGATTTTACCGGAACCGGTGGAGTTTCAGGGTTGATGGGCGTTTACAGTGACACAGTAACAACTGCAACGTCTCCGATTGCTTGGACTGATGCTACTCCAACCGGATTGACTCCTGCAAACAGTCTTATCAAACCTGATAAACACGTTGCACGTCAATTTTACATAAACAAACCGACAGGCGGTGCTTTTGTATTGGGTACCGATAGAGAATTCAGTTTAGATATTACTTTTATTCCAGGGGCATCACCAAATGGTGACATCCGAAATAATGCCGATACTGCAAATTTTGACATTTTGTATTATACGGGCTCCTCTTGGGTACGTCCATATACTTTTACTACATATCCGGTAATGTCCGAGAGACTTTCTAATTCTACGAAAATTAGCAAGTTGAAAGCTTTTGGTACTTTCATTGTCGGCGAACCCGTTTTAGTTGAATATTTCACGAGAGCTAACGGCAATTGGGATTTGCCATCGAATTGGTCAACCCAATCTTATGGTGGCTCTGCATCGGCTTCCTATCCGGGCGAAATATCAAACCACTACATTGCAAACATCGGAAACGGCAATACGATTACGCTTAATTTGAACGTTAATGTTGACAGTACCGGAAATGAGCAGGCGTTCGTTCGAGTTGATTCGAGTGGCAAGGCGCTTTTGGGAACTAATTTAATCCAAGGTTCGGGTGCTTTCAAAATCGCAAAAGACGGTATTGTAGGTAGTGCTGAAGCAGATGGGCTTCGTTTGACAGGTGCTTTGGGCAACATCAGAACCAGCGTAAGGGAGTATAATTTTGGCAATCATGGGCGTTCCCATTTCATATATTATGGCGGGAATACTCAAACCCAAGTTGTAAATAATTTGCCCGATACAGTCGCTTCAATAGTAATTGACAAATCAAGCAATGCTCTGACTATTAGTGCATCGCCGGCTAAGAGTATTGTTGTACGGGACAGCCTATATCTTGACGCCGGAACTTTCACTTTCGGTTCAAATTTCGATTTAACCATTCATGGAAACATCCGAAGAGACGATGGTACAACATTTAATCCCGGTACACGGACTGTAACTTTTACAGGAGCCGGTGGCGATACGATTACAAACTTGTCCGCTTCACCATTAGAATTCTATAACTTGGTACTATCCAAGGTTGAGAATACGGGTAGTGTATTATTGTGGGACAATACTGCATTAAACATTCTGAACAATTTAAATTTTACAGCAATTTCAGCAAACAAAACCTTACTTGATGCTCGTCAAAGACCGAGTGCTTATGTGCAAATAAATTCAGGAGCAACGGTTTCCAATGCCGGAAATAGTCGCGGTTGGGTAAATGGTGAAATGAGGCGATATATTCCATCCGGTGATGCACCGGCAGTAGAATTTGAAATTGGGGATACTGCTATTTATTCGCCATTTTACATTGATTTTGCTTCCGGTTCCGGAAGTGCTGCAGGTTATTTGGGGGCAAAAGTCGAATTGGGTATGCACCCTTATCATTTGAATATGTACAATCCATCAATTTCTCCTGCCCGTGTGATTGGACCTAAATATTGGAGATTTACTCTACCAAGCGGTTCCACTTTTGCTCGCGGCACAAGAAATTATAATGTCCGTGCTTCATATGCAGTACCCGGCGATGATACAAATGTTGATGATTATGCGTGTACCGAAATGGCTTTCATTCGCGAATGGACTAATTCGGTTGATTGGCAGGCTATGTATGCTAGTAATGGTGGCGCCAATGATGGTCAGCCATTTGCATGTACTGATACGCGTGATTTGTCAAACACCCCACAGTTTGCTTATACCGGAGCAAATGCAGGCGGTATTGGTTACACCCAAGCCAATAGCGTAAATCTCGCATTTGGGAATTCTGAATCAATAGGTTCTGATATTTTGCTCGGTGACTTCGTTGTAGGTAATCAAGCAGGATTGATTAATTTTTACATTTTCTATAGCATAAATGATGGTGATTGGACGGACCCCAATAATTGGTCAACGGTATCATACCTTAGTGCTATTAACGAAGCAGCTACAGACCCTGACCCGGGAGTGCGTGGATTTCCACATCGCCAGTATGATAACGTTTATATTGGTAATAACCGTAGTATCAAGCTCAATACAAATATTGGGACGAACAGACTTTCTTCAATTAGTATTTTAAATGCTTGGGCAGGTCCTTCTGTCAACGTTGAAGCAACTGGTGCTTTGGATTTTGACGCATTTGTGCTCAGGTTTAATAATTTCGAAGCTAAGGCAGGCTCTAAACTTACTGTTGGTTCTCAATATGGTATTGCTACGAGTGGAACAAAAAGCGGTAATCTGCTTGGTCAATATACTTACCCGAGCGTTTTGGATAGTATTAATATTGTTTATAGTGCTGTCGGCAATCACATGAATAATTTGCAAGCTGTGGCTTTTGCAAATAGAAACGGCACTACTCATTTTATCGAAAGAGTGAGAATATTAGATGCTTCTGCAAATGTTATTATAGATAACTTTTCAGGTAATTCGCTTTTGAGGTCTTCGGGTTGTGTTAATATCTATCCCGAACATCCCGCTGTATTAGTTGCCGGACAAACTTATACTTTGCAAATTAATCCAAGCAACGTCAGCACTAACCGAAGATTCCGTGCATGGATTGATTATAATTACGACGGTTCTTATGCAAATTCGGCACCTGAGATGATAATGAGCCAAAATTCAAACGACACAACATTAGTTTCAACTAATTTTACAGTTCCAATTGGCACAGGAAATAGCTCAACTTTTATGAGAGTGGGGATGCGGGAAACAAATTCTGATTTTAATGCTACAAGCACAGGTACAGGTGAATTTGAAGATTATACTATAAAAATAATTAACCCTGCTACAACTGTTGCTCAAGTATCCGGCAATGGTTTGCCTGATTGGGTTGCTTCATATTCGGTTCATTCCAAGCAACCAAATAGCACAGTTGCACCTGAAAAAGATTTCAGCATTGTAGATTCATTGAAGATTGTGTCCGGTCAACACCTTAATGGTACGCGAAACATCACGCTACTTGGTGATTTCATCAATGACACTACAAATGGATTTGCCGCAGGTACAGGCTCACTCATTTTCAGAGGTGCTGACGATAGCGAAATTCGTGGCAGTGCAATTACAACATTTAATATTTTGAACTCTCGCAAAAATGGTGCGGATATAAATCTGGAACAAAATGCAATTATTTCAAATTCGCTTATTTTAGATTCTGCAAATCATTTCCATATTGCCGATAATATCAATCTTACCATAAACCAAACTGCAACTGTTACTCCGGGTGCAGGAACTTTTGATGCAGATAGAATGTTGGCTACAACAGGCTCTGCAACTTCCGGCACTATCACCAAAAGATTCACAAGTGGTACTGGAGTGTTGAGAAATTTCAATTTCCCGATTGGAGTTGAGCCTCTTTTCAATCCTGCATTTATACAAGCTACTGCCAATTACGGAGCTAATGCTTCGATAACCGTTAAGCAAGTTGATGACAGGCACCCATTGCGTTTGATGGATAGCTCATTATTTCATTATTGGACGATTTCTACCAACGAGGTTACAAATGTAACTGCTGATAGTTTAAACTTTTCCTACAACCAAGTTGAAGTCGTCGGAAATGAATCTATTTATTTGCCCGGGCGTCGCCGTGGAATGTGGGAAATTAACCTTGGAAACAATCCGTACGTTGATTCAATTAACAACAAAATTATTGTCACAAATGTTGACACCTTGGATGGTGATTGGACTGCCGGCGAACCACTAATTTATTTCAATGGCAGAATTTTTTATAGCCGTATTAATGGTAATTGGAATAACAAATTGAGCTGGTCGAACGAACAAGCACTCAAACATAACGGTCCTGCTGCATCATATTTCCCGGGAATGTTATACAATAACGATACAGTAAATATTGATGGTCATTTAATTGCTTTCCGTGATTCGCTTCATATTTCAATTGATTCATTGAGGGTTGGAGGCTCAAACCCCAATCCGGGTCAAGGTATATTGCAATTTAGCGATTCGCCTGCCGAGAAAATTTTGGAAATGAGGGAGATGTTCCTTGACGAAGATGGTATGATTACGGGAACTACACCTGTCGGCGGCAGAAGAGATACTATCCAAATCACCGGCAGCATCAAAAACAATTCGACTGCAAGCGTTTCTCTGCGGAACGACAATGATAATTCTACAACAATTAAATTTGTTGGCGATGAGAATTCATTGATTTCAGGTACAGGAAATTGGGGCAGACTCGGCGATATTATCCTTGAAAAGGATGGGGGATTGCTTGATTCCTTATTTATTTCTTCTCCAAATTTTGCCATTGCAAGTGATACAACTGCAAATTATAGTATTGGTTTAAATTCCGGAGTTCTATCGCACAATTTCCCAACTGATTTGTATATTTCTACCGATGGAAACCCCATCAATATGGGTAACAACACGGGGATTCACATTTCTAACGGCTCAATCCGCACTCGTTCAACTGTGACTTCAAACTCGTCAACAACAATTGTACTTGACAATGGCGATTTGTGGGTCGGTGATAGTCCGAACGAACATTTCCTTTATAGGACAGGTACTATTTTCGACCAAAACTTTGGCACTGTCAGAGTTGCCGGAGCTTTTGCGAGAGATTTGACTACATCCGAAATTGATTTCAATCTTGCAGGAAGCAATGAATTTTTTGTCAATACTGTCGGCAATACATCTACAAATATCGGTTTTGATATAAGCAATTCCAATTCATCTTTCTCCATGTCTGATGGCAGAATTGTAATTGCCAACGCCGGAGGCACAACGACTTCTGTAGCAGATTACAGGGTCAGTGCTCAAAACGGTACAGGTATGATAGGTGGTATGATTCAGTCGGGTGATACCGCTCTAACTCCGAATAATACAATCGTGAAATTGTCCGGTACTATGCCTGTTTATAATCTATTATTTGCCAATAATCCGCTAAATGCTGTATCTACACAAATTAACGAAGTAAACTTTACGATTAAAAATGATTGGACTATTGACGATAATCATTCATTCAATCTCAATGGCAGCACGGTAAATCTTGCGGGTAATTTAAGTAACTATGGTAATTTCGTTGGAGTTCCTCCGGGACCAACTTCGGACGCTTGGTTGATTTCGTTAAACGGAACGGCTGACCAAACTTTGCTATCGCAATCGTCGCCACTTGAAATTTATAACATTAGATTAATAAAAGCTTCAGGTAATGTGTTATTATCTGCAGTTGGAAATTCAGATTTAGTGGTTCGGAACTCGCTCGAATTTTCAACCACCAACCAATCATTTATAGATGCTTCGGCTACAAACAGATTTGTCGAGCTAAGCCCTATGGTTGGAAGTAATCCGCAAGTTTTCAGAGTTGGCAAGGGTCACGTCTTTGGCAGGCTGTATCGTGAGCTTGCCACCGGAAATGCCGAAGTATTGTTCCCCGTCGGGGCTGATACTTTAGATAGTTATCGTCCGGTAATTTTTGAAACTGTCGGTGCAGGTGGGACTGTCGGGCTTGTAGGCGTCAGAGCTTACGAATACGCTCATCCCGATACGGCAAGTTCAGCATTCAATACTTCTACCAATGTTCAGAAATATTGGAATATTAATACCAGTGGTGCTTTTGATTTAGGCGCCAGAACTTTCAATGCTACTTTGTTCTTCTTGAATCCACAGGATATAAACGGTGGCGACCCACTATTCTACGAGCAATATCTATACAATCCGCCGTATCCTCCTTCAGCAGGTGTATGGTCTGATTTGTTTACATCAGCTAAAACAGATACGAGTTCTAAATCAATTAATAATACAACGTTTGGTGATTTTGCCCTCGGCGAGCCTTCCGGTATTACTTTCTGGAGCTATAACGATGGCAGTTGGAATGATATTAATACTTGGTCTATGAGCGGATACACTACTTTGACACCTGCAACTCGTACTCCAAATGAAGCAACGGATATTGTACGAATCGGATATGGCAAAACTGTTACTCTGCCCGATGGATACCAAGATACCGTCCGCTCTGTCATTGTTGAACGTTATGACGGACTTCCGGGTTCGCTTTATATAGTCGGCTCCTTTAATTACATTCGAGGAACAAGCTTTATACTCGAAGATAGTTGTACGATTGGCTTGATGCACTTGAATGGCATTACGCCTTCTGTAAACGGTTTCTCGGGGGCTGTGCAAACTAATATTCGTAATTTCGGTGTTAGTCGTTATCATTACAACAGCTCTTTTGGTTCGCAAAATACCGGAACAGGCATTCCTGATTCGGTCAAATCAATAATTATTGACAATCCGGGCGCCGTAAACAAAACTGTGTTTATGTCTGTCCCCGGTGGACCAGTTGTCAGAGTACAAGATACGCTTTTGATTAGGCAAGGTACATTCAATGCCGGTAATAGAAATTTAACTTTGTATGGTGTAGCTGCAGTTGACTCTGTTGTCAATGATGGAAAATTAACACCTACAAGTTCATCGGTCAATTTTGGCGGATTAAATGATAAGTATATAGTAATTCGGAATAATTCGGGTATCAATTTCAACAACGTCAATATTCTTGGTGGTGATGTAATTGTGCATCGTCCTGTTCTGAACAATCCTACTCGGACTCATGTTTATATTGCCAATCAATTGAATTTTGCAAATCCTAATACATTTTTCTCCTTGAATGATAGTGTCCACCTAACGATACAGAATCCGGCTTTGACATCAATTCTGAATTTTGGAGCTAATAGATTTGTCCGAACAAGTATCGAAAGTGGCTTTTTGATAAGAGCTATTAATCCATCGTTGACATATACTTACCCCGTTGGTTCGGATACCTACTATGCTCCGGCAGTTTTTGTCGGTGGTATAGGTACTGCCGGAAGAATCGGTGTCAGAACATCACCCGGAGTATTGCCATTAGAGGCACATCGTGGCTCGTCAGGCAGCCCATATTCATCTTTCATCGAACGATATTGGACAATTGATAGCGTTAGTGCTCAAATCAATGGTCAATGGACTTTCAACTATGTTGACGACGATGTTTATAATAATGAATCTGATTTCGTCCGTATTGGCAGATGGCGCCCCACTCGTGAACGCATTCCGGGGGTTTGGGCATTCCCGTTCAATCCGCCGACAATTAATATTGCCGGTAACTTCTTCCAAACTGATGCGGGTTATGATTATAACGAATTCACAGGCGATTGGACTACAGGCAGTGTAGATTATTTCCGTCGCATATTCTATAGCCGCCAAACAGGCAATTGGACCGACGAAAACACTTGGACATATAATCCCGCACATGCCGGACCAATATCAGGAGCAGGAATTTTCCCAAATATGCTCCAAGATTCGGCAATCATCGGTGGTGGAAATGCAGGGGTTGGAAATCATGTGGTCAATCTTGACATCAACGACCCGATATTGCCCGGATTTGAAAGCGGCATAGCTCTCGGCACAAGTATTTCAAATACTGGAACTTTGGTTACCGGAAATAATATCATTTCTGCAGACCATTTCACTATGGAGAATTTCTCTTCATTATATATCGGTTCTCCTGATGGCATTACAAGTCTCGGCAATCCACTAGGAAGTGTCCAATCCGTTATTGCTCGCTCGTTTAGCAAAAATGGAAAATTCTACTACCAAGCTGCAATTAATCAAGTTACAGGGAATGGTTTACCTGATAGCGTCCGAAGTTTGACTGTGATTAATTCCGGGGCAGCGGGACTTAATGTCGTAACTTTAACTGATGATGTGATTACCCGTGATTCACTTTCAATTATTTTGGGAATTTTGGATTTACAGGCAAATATCGCTAATTCGGCAGGAAATTCTCGCTATTGGCAGGAAAGCAATACAATTTTGCGCGTTGGTGGGACAAATTCTCTCGAAACGGCTTTGAACAACTATTTGTCGTACAATTTGCCGGTTGACAGTTGGATTGATTTCAACGGAACTGCTCAAACCATTAGTGATTTGCCATTAAATTTGATTCAAGATGTAGTGTTATACACTGGTGGGCTGGGTGGCGTTTTTGTGAGCAACCCGGGAGATAAGACAGTTAATGGTCAATTATTGGTCAGAGGGAACATCAGTGTTCGTAATTCATCAACTCTGAATAACTTACAAGCCGATGGTTTGTATATATTGGGTAACGTAATTAATAGTGCAACTATCGTAAATCAAGGTATTATTCACTTAGGGCAATAATTTGGCATAAGATTTATTAGAAATATATTGTGTTTTATAGTTATAATTGTAAATTATAATGTATATTATATGTTAATTAAGTAATTGTACTTAATTTGGTATTTGTTGAAATAGTTAAATTTGAATTACTACGAGAATTATTTTTTATATTGAAATCTACTTTTTTTCTTATTTTTATTGGAGTTTATATGAATTTTAAACTTTTACTCAAAACATCAGCCATTGCTGTATGTTTTATATGTTTCTTCGCTATCAGCGATGCTACAGCCCAGGACTTCGTCAGTGACGGAGCTTCTGCTGATTACAATGCTACTTGCGGTGCAGTAGTCCGCATGAAAGGAAATGGGAGCAAATTTGAAAATACTGGTGGTGCTAACCTTGGTGAAACTGCCGGAAGCGTTATTCCCGGTGTTGTTGATTGGGCAGGAAACGGTTCTAACCAAACTGTTCAAGGTTTGTACTATTCTTTACTTTATACTTCCGGCACTTCTACTAAAAACGTAGAAGATGGAGTATTCGTAATGGGTGGAGCTTGTGCTACATTTTTACCGGGTTATGATAATTTAGCCATCTACCCTTACTATGCAACAGGTGGTGACAGAACATATGCCGGTACATTCACTTACGGCGGTTCAGACCCACAAAATCTCTTTCCCGAAACAACCGGTGCAAGTGGTACTGACTACAATATCTTAGCTCTTTCCGGTGGCGGAACTAAGACTATACTTGGTACTGATGACGTTGGTACTGCTTTAAATGTTGATTCTGATGCCGGTACAACATTAGCAATAGTTGGTCAATTATATACAGGTACAGGTACTTCTACTTTAGATGGCGAAGTTGAATTCAACGACGTAGCCGCTGAATTGATTGTTGGTACAGGTGCAGTTGATTTCAATGCTGATGTTGATGTAAATTCAGGTACGATTTCTGCAGCTACAGGCGCAGGCGAAGTTACTGTAGGTAGCGCTTCTACTTTGACTCTTGGTGGCGACGATTCATTCTTAGATTTTGCTGCCAGCACGAACTTAACTATCACTGGTGATATCATCAATAGCGGTAATGGTCTTAACTTGTTATTTGCTTGTTTGTCAACAGTTACTTATGATGGTACACAAAACCCACAATTAGTAATGCCGACATTGACTACCAACTCTTATGGTAACTTGGTTTTGACCAATGGTGCGAAACGCGGTGATATTGCTGCAAATTATGCAAATGACATATTCCTATGTAATAACTTTGCTCTTACAGGCGGCAATTTCGATATGTTCACTAACACTGGTACTCTTACTATGTTAGCCGTTGCCGGTACTGCTACTTACGGCGGTGGAACAGGAAATGAAGAAGTTGTAGGTTCTATGGCTCGTACAATGGATGCAACAGCAGCTTCATATGTATTCAACAACAGAAATACTACAATTGATTTAGATGCAGATGCTAATAACCCAACTTTAGCAACAATCGAAATGCGTCCCGGACAAGGTACTACAATGCCTGCATGGGTTGTTGCTACTGACGTGAACAGAAGTGTCAATCTTACTCATAATGCTGCCGCTGATTTCGACATGGAGTTAGCTGTTGGTTATTTGTTTAGTGAAGGTCCCGGAGCCCCATTATGGGATGCACCAAATACACAAGCATCAATCAGATTCCATGAAGGTAATGCAGGAGGCGACGATGAAAAAATCGGTACAGGTCAAGTTTATAACAGAACTGCTGCTGCCGGTGCTGACTTAGGTCAAATTTCGTTAGCAGGTATCGCAAGAGCAGCTAATACGGCATTACCTAACGACCTTGACAGATTTGCAAGTGGCAACGACGTGATTCTTCGCGCCGGACCTACAACTTTCTACACTGTTGACGATGGTCGTTGGACAAACCCGAACACTTGGGACGAAGGTACGCAACCTTCATCACTTGACGATACTGAAATCAGACACGCAGTTTATGTTGGTATAGATGGTCCATTTATTGGAACTCCGGGCGGTACTGATGGTGTAGCAGCTAACAACACATTAGCAGAATCTGACCATTATGGTACAAATGCAGCAGCAAGAACGATTACTATTGCTGACGCTTATGCAAATGCTTCGATTATTATTGGTAACGAAGATAACACTGCTTCCTACATTTTCCATACTTCATTTGACGGTGGTTCATCATTCTTGAACAACAATACAAATGCTCCTACTGCAGCGTTCCCTTATGCAATTGCTAAAGGTTCAGCAAACAAAACTGATTTCAACGGTCTTTGGTTGATTAACTCACTTGGTGCCGGTACTCCCGGATTTGGTACATTCCAAATTGCTAACCAAGGTACAATCAACAACGAAGGCGTAATCGAAGTCGGCGAATAATTTTAATTACTCCCATTTCCCCCTCTTTTAAGAGGGGGTTAGGGGGTGTTATGAAAGAAAGAATGAAAAAAAATATAATAAATATCACCATCACCATCATCTTACTATTAATTGCAGGCTTGGGAGCTAACGCCCAAAACGCAATTGATAATACAGGAGGTGCTATCAAAAACTCAGGTACCATTAGAGTTAAAAATGGTCAGGTGAAGAGTTTGCCTGATACGCTTGGTGGTAGAGTAGAATTTTTGCAAAAGGTAGAATCTTCGCAGCAAGTTATCCCGAATATTGTTTACTTCCAATTAGTAATCGCAAACCAAGCAAAAAAAATCGTTCATGATTTGAGAGATGCCAATAATGTTATCAAGCCATTGGTAGTTCTTGATTCGTTGATTGTTGTTGATAGTGCACATTTCACTACTCGTTGGATAGGTTATGAGCCCGAAGACGTTCACGCGAAATCTACTGTTAAGAATAATGCTAAATATTCAGGTCCACGATATATCGTCCTTAATGCCGAAAATGAATCCCAAGATTTGATGGGTGTTGGTTCATTTTCGAAATTAATGATAGATAATCCCCATGGTGTCAACGTTGTAAGCGGTGGTTTTCTGATTGATGAAGAACTCAAACTAAACAGAGGAGAGCTTCGGAATTCACAGGAAAACAACTTCACTATGCAGGATACTACGCTGATTGTCCGAAATGTCGGAGCATCACTCGCCGTAGAGCCTCAATTCGAAGCATCAGTCAACATTCGCTATATCGGCACAGGTGATTTGGTCACCGGTCCTGAAACGCCGTCTGATAAGTCGGTTCTAAAAGATTTGTACGTCCAAAATACAGGCAATACTGAACTTTCCAGAAATGTGACCGTGAACGATTCACTATTTGTCGGAGCCACTGTCAATACGCTTGAAGATACTCTTACTTTTACAGCGGATATAAATCCTGTTTACGCAGGGTATAATGATGCTGCTGAAATTGCAGGCAATTTTGAACGAACTAACTTAGTGTTTGGTGACACAATCTTGCTCAACAATCCCCATACTTGGTTGCTATTTGCTAATCAAGCTGATATGGCAGCAATTACGCGTATAGTAAGTACAGTCAGACCCTTGACTTATCAACCTTATCCCGGTGGCGATGAAAAAGTACAGAGAATAATCAATTTGCAAGGATTCGACGAATCAAACAATCCGATTGACCAAGGAATGGCAGCCAGTTTTGGGTTCGGCTGGAGACATTTGCAGAATGCACAATTCCACGAAACGGGTAATTTGCCTGTACCGGAATTGCTGTTGCAACTTTGGATTGGTAATAATTGGTTTGACTTCGATTCGAATGAACCTACGATTGATTTTGCTACAAATTGGGCATTTAGCGATGTCCAATCAATATCGCAATTTGGCGAATTTGCAATTGGTTTGCCCGGTATGATTTCAATTATTCTTAATGCTCGAATGTACCTCGAAGGTCCTTATCTGAAAGGAAATCAGGGCAGAATGCATACTGAACTGAATAATAGGGGATTGCTCGCACAGACAAATTATGATGCTTATCCGATTAATCTCGATACAAAATTCGACCCAACTTTGATAACTCAAATCCCTGATTCGGCAGTTGATTTTGTTGTGCTTGAATTTAGGAAAAAAAGGAATGAACAAGCAAGCTTCTATAAGACTGTATATTTGCATCCGGATGGCAGATTGTTTGACATTCATGGAGATTCGAACATAAGAATTACTCGTCAAGATGGAATTGATTCCGGTGGCGGAAATTACCACCTTGTAATTCGTCACAGAAATCACTCTCCGATAATCACTGCCGAACCATTAGCTATATTTCCGCAAAATAACAGCTTTTTGTACGATTTTAGTCAACCCGGTTTGATTGAAGGCTCGGAAGCATCTATGAAAATTGTCGAAATCAACGACTTAGGGCAAAGGATTTTTGCGCTCAAAGGCGGCTTCTTGAACGAAGATGTTGCTGTAATGGGTGGCATTTTCAATGTTACTCAAAATTATACGATGAACTACGACCACGAAGGTTCGTGGATTGGTTTTACAAAATACGGCTTTTTCAACGCAGACTACAACATGGACGGTCTAATCAATACACGTGACTTTAATATAAGCTGGAATAATAGAAGACAATGATGAAATCCAAGCTAACGGGAAAAAGTCTTGTATGAAAATTGCAAAAATATTCATAATTGCTTTGTTTGTCTTTATCAGTTGCGTAACTAATATTTATGCTTTGGATACGCTTGCTTTTGTTAATGTGAATAATACCTATTTAGTTAATTCTCATACACTTGAGTTCCAACTTCGGATTCAGAGAAATTCGGACAAATGGCTGAAATTTGTAAACGGAACATTTCAATTTACTTTTCCGCAAGGAATAACAATTGATTCGAATGATTTTGAAATTCAGCTTTATGAGACCGACCTGCCGGAAACTGTAATTTCGGGTGCCGGATTGCCCAAAAAAGAGTATTTAATCGAGTATCAAAAATATGACGAACGGTTTAGTATTACAATTCTGGGACCCGAAAATTATATTGATTGCATGGAAGTACCTCTTGATACATCGCTACTCTTAGGTCAGTTCAGACTTATCAAAAATGGGGGAGACCCTATTCCGAATCGTATTGATTGGCTGCAGCCCCAATATTATTACCAAGCAGTAGCATATAAAATCGAGACGGATTCGATTGAAAGGAATGTCACTTGGTATTATGCTGACGATAATGTCGAAATTCACGATGGCAGAAACAACACTTTTACTATTGGTTATGATGACAGGCGACCCTGGGGATTTGAATTCGAAGATTTCTGGGTACGCTACGTCGGACAAACAAATTTGCAGTATGGGTGGTCAACAAGGCGGGAAATTAACGCAGTTGGTTATACAGTACTGAGAGGTTACAAATTTACAGATGAACAAGTCGCATATACAGACACTATCGGCACCTTTGTAGATTACGACCATTACATTGCTGACTTTCTGAGCCAAGGTATTTCACCATCGGGCTTCATTTATGGCGAATTCGACGACCAGGTCCAATACCGAGGTGGCGATTATTCTTATGCTTTGTGGGGGCGCTTGATTGACGACGACGGCTACGAATTCGACTCATTGCTTGCTATTCGTGATGTGCCTGTTCCTCATGCTGTGATTGTGCAGGCAAATGCAACACCAAACCCATTCAATATTACGACCAAGATTAATTACAAACTTGACGATGACGTTTATCTGACAGCTTTTGTAAGCGATTTGTTGGGTAAACAAGTCAAATTTCTAACTCATCCTGAAACAGGCGAGAAATTTGATAAATTACTGATGCCAATGGGCGAACATTATACAATTTTTTCAGCCCCTGAACTCGCTTCACAAGGGCTTTACAATATAGTTTTGCTTGCTTACCCCATCAATGACCCTACTATTGAAATATCCCGAGCGGTAGTCAAAGTCCAACTCGTCAAAGATGGCGTAAGATAATTTGTACCTAAATATATGCTAATTAAATCAACGATATGTTGTAGTTTGTTTTTTCTTTTCATTTTGACAGTCCAAGCTCAGAATGAAATTACAATCGTTGAGCCAATTGCCGGCACAAAACTCCTTTCCGGTGAAACTGTAAATATCGTTTGGAATATGGACCAGCCTAACCCTGTGGATATTTTTTATTCATACGCAGGGAATCAATACCTAATAGCTTCAAATATTGTTGCTCCGCCTTACCAATGGTTAGTACCATATTTAAATACCGATGAATTGGAGCTGATTGTCAAAAGTTACGAGCTCGAAATGCCTTTCCTTATATGGCATCAGCCTGATGCACATGTGACCGAAGTAGGCTCAATCGCCTTTTCCGACGATGGTAATAGATTGATTACCACCGGAAAAGACAACAAAGTAAAAATTTGGGACATTCCGAGCCGCGCGATGATTGATGAATTTTTAATTGAGCCCGGTGTATTGAAACAAGCAGTTTTCTTCCTATCGGATGGTTTCGTAGCAGTCACAGATAGTGTGTTGATACTTTATGATTTGCTGAATGACATTCGTGAGGAGGTCTATGCTCGAGATTATGGCACTACTTTTAGAAATGTCAGCTATTCGGATTTCAATGCTTTAATAGCTGTTGGCACAGAAAATGGCAAAGTTTATACTTTTTACCCGAATGGTGAATTAGTCGAAACTTATGAAACCGGCACTTCGTCTATAATTTATTCGGTCAAATTCGGCTTCGATGGCTCAAAATTATTATTTACCGATTACGAAGGCTATACGCATATAGTTGATATTGAGTCGAGCACAATCGAAAAGAAAGGTGCTCATGGTAATGTTACTGCTAATACGGTCGTATGGTCTGCAGACACCGACAGTAGCTATTCGAGTATAGTTACTTGTGGGGTTGACCGAACTGTTCGGCTTTGGGATTATGAACAAGGCAATCATTTGGCTTCGTTTAATTCCCACGCTCAACACATCCGAGCAGTTAGAATGTCAGTTGACGGTAGCAGAGCGATTTCAGGTTCATTAGATAGCTATATCAGGCAATATGATGTTCGGAATATGTCTGAACTGACCCAAATCGCACTAAATCACGGTGGCGGCGTTTTGAGCCTTGATATCACGCCTAACTTAGATACAATTGCTTCTGCAGGACGCGATAATTCGTTCAAAGTATGGAGCAATGACGAAGTATTTATACTCGAGACATCGGAAAATTACGAATTGGAAAATGATTTATACATTCAAGTACCTGACAAAATTGTCTCAGCAGGTTCGAATTTTGAATTGCCTATATTCAGCAATATTTCTAAAGCTCTCGAACAATCAGGAAAGTCTGATTTCGATTTCAACTTAACTTTGGAAATCCCGATTTTGATAATGGAACCCGAAATAGGCATCACTTCATTACCCGGGCAAATTTACGATACAATCACTTTCCAAGGCAATTTTGCTCTCGGCGATGAACAAATTTTTGATTTTAATTCCCTTGCGATATATTCGTATATAGACCGAGACTCGGTCAGGATTTTAGATTTTGAGATTATTGGATTAGAAATTCCTTCAATTCGTTATATCAACGGATTGATTGTAATTGTCTATGATTGCGAAGGAGAATACGTAAGACGAGTTTATGTGGGCAACGAAAGAAACGGAATTTTACTTTATCCCAACCCTACAAAGGAATTTGCAAAATTAGCTCTCGATTTGTTGGAAACAGCAAAGTATGAAATAATTTTAGCTGATTTGAACGGTGTCAAGAGGCAAATGATTTATAATGGCGATTTGAATTACGGTTCTTATGAATATGATATTGATTTGACCAATATTGAAAATGGGACTTATTTTGTAATTGTCAAATGGAATCAAAAAGAAATGAATTACAAGTTTCAGGTGAGCAAATAATAAAATATGAAAAGCACTTTAATTATACTTATACTCATAGTTTTATTAAATACTGATGCCTCGGGTCAAGCACCGAAGGGTGAATTCAAGACCATGCATATAGACAAAAACCGAGATACAATTGCCTTAAACAGAAGCTATGGTGATTGGTGGTTCGGTGCTCGTGGCGGACCAAGTGCTTTATTGTATTTTGGCGAACTGAATCTGTTTCAATTCCCGGGTGAAATAGAAAACCCATTCAACTCAATTTTGAATTACTCATCAGGCTCCGGATTGGGCTATTTTATTGGGCTAACTGCCGAATGGATTCCCGTAAATGAAACATGGGGCGCCGGCGCCGGCATCAACTTTATAGACAAACGAACATTTACATCCGAAACCAGACCATTGGAAGATTCTTTAGATACAAAATATGAAGTCGTAGGTGCAAATTCGTTCGTAAATTTCAATCTTTACGGTCGTTATAATTTTCCGCTTCCGGGATTGCATGGCTTAATCGGACTTGATATTGATTTGATGATTGGTGATGATTTCAAACAAAGGAAAAAATTCATAAACACGGGCGATATTTCCCAAGACCAAACCGTTGCAATTAACAATTTTAAAGCCGGACTCGGTCTCCACATCGGAATCGGGTATGATATTTTTTCAGCCGATATAATCAATTGGGGACGCATGATGATGACTCCATTTGTTACATTACATCTTGCAAGTTCATCTATAGGCGATAATGAAAGCAAATGGAATGTGTTTTACGCCAAAGCAGGACTTGCAATTAAACTTGGCAAAGACAAAATCCTTTATGATACTTTGAAATATGACCCACTTTTTGAGCCACCACCTGTTTATTTCGCATCTGTTCAAGATTCGCGGGGTATTGAATTTGCCAGATATATTCCCGCAGAAGCTTTGCCATCAGCGACGATTGATTTAGTCCAAAATCCGGTGTTGTTAGGCGAGTTACGACCTTCCGAGTTAAAAGAAACTGAGCGACCCAAAGTAACCGTACCTGAAACACCAATGATAAATGTGGCTGTGGGACAGGCTAACCAATTCAGATTCCCTACATCAGCTTCAACCGGATTGTCAAAAGATGTTAAAGAATATTTAGATGCCGTCGCTAATTATTTGTTAGCAAATCCAAATGCAGAAGTTAGAATTGTAGGGCATTCGGACAACCAAGGTACATTATCTGAAAATACGGAACGTTCACGGGCAAGAGCCAACAATGCCCGACAGTATTTGATAGCAAGAGGAGTGCCCGGGGGTAAAGTACTTTCCACTTTCAGTGGTTCGCTTAGTCCGGTTGCTCCGAACAACACTGAAGCAGGAAGACGACAAAACAGAAGAATAGAAATTGTGATTAGTTCAAAATAGTTTAATTTAAAACATAGAATAATAAAAGAGGCAGATATGTCGAAATCAAAAATATGTGTTATTGAAGATAACAACCCAATCCGAATGTTGTTCTCTACATTATTAAGAAAAGCAGGGTACGAAGTTGTTGATTTTCCAAATGGGCAAACTGCAGTTGAATGGTTAAAGGCTAACGAATGTTTTGGCATAATAACTGATATACTTTTACCTGATATTTCGGGTAATGAAGTTTTAAATATTGTGAGACAATCGGCTCTTAATAAGGATGTACCTGCGATTGCAGTTACAGGGTATTCTGATTATGATGACAAGGAAAAATTTCTTAATTATGGTTTTAAACATTATATGACTAAACCGGTAGATGTTAATACTTTTGTAGCTGAAATCAGAAGAGTTTTTAATTCGTAATTTAAATTGGAAAATAGAATGAGTGATGTAAAACAAACGGTATCATATGATAAGATTTTAAGGGATGTTGCCCATAAGGGAGCCGGAATACATTCCATAAAGAAAACTTATCCTGCCTATCTAATACTAATTATTTTATTGGTACTGAGTTTTTTTGTTCGGGATATTGTTAGCAATCAAATTGAAAGTGAGTTGCAAAGTGAGTTTAATAAATCGACTACTAATGTAATATCTCGTATTGAAACCGTTAATCTGAGAAATCTGGAAGTGCTCTTTTCAATGAGCGGATTGTATGATTTGATTATTGACGTTGTTCGCGATTATTTCGAGCTTTACGCCACAATACCCACAAGAACTTATACTTCAATATCCGGGATTTCATACATTGCTCAAGTCCCGAAAAGTTCTTTGAGTGAGTTCGTTTTCTATGTCCGCTCGCAAGGCTATTACGACTTCGAAATTCAAAGTAATAACGAAAGTGATTTGTATTACCTTATCAATCATTCTATTCCATATAGCCGAAATATCCACAGAATTGGTTTCGATTTAGCTCCTGAAAAGCAAATGTTCAATGCAATTGAATATGCTCGTGATAATAACAAAGCTACCTCGACAGGATTTTACAATACTCGACCTGATACTTTGGGAATTTATCTTATTACTCCAATTTATAAATATGGCACGGAAAGAGAAGATTTGAACGATAGGAGAAATAATTTTGCCGGTGTGGTTGCAGTAGAACTCAATGCTAAAAAGTTTTTTGAAACAGCTCTTTTGAACGAATTTTTAGTAGGTACCACATATACTCCGATTGACACTACTATTGCTTACAAAATTTATGATAAAGACGAAAACGGTGAATTGTTTACGATTTATTCATCTACGAATTCTGCATTGATTGATTCTGATTATAAACCTATGCTTCAGAAAGATGAAACAATAATGATTGGCGATAGAGAAATCACAATTAGATTCTACACAACACCTACTTTTGGCGGTCAATTAACTGCCAATATGCCTTTAGCATCATTGATAATTTCTATACTTATCAGCTTTGCCTTTTTTGGATTTGTTTATGCTGTAGTCACATCGCGTTCTCGAGCACTTGAATTGGCTGACCGTATGACAAGGTCGCAACGCAGAATTGTCGAAACTTCTAAAGATATTATCGCTGTCATGAAATTTGACCGAAATTGGATTAGCATGAACCCCGCAGCTAAAGATATTTTCGGGGTTGATGAAATCGAAGTGATCGGAACATCGTTCGATGATTATGTTTTTGATGATGAAAATCTCCGCGAATTCAACAAAATATTGAATATAAAAGCTGACCATGAAATAACCGAAAGAACCTATTTGAAAATGAAATCACAGACTGAAAAATTCAGATGGGTCAATTGGTCGTTCACTATTTCTCCCAAAGACAAATTAATTTATTGCATCGGGCGTGATGTCACAATCGAAAAACTCGCAGAAGAACAAACATTGCTCCAACAAAAGCAATTGAAACTTGCTGAACTTTTTGCGCGAGAAGCGATTGAATCGAAGAACTATTTCATGAGAAAAATGAGTTTCCAATTGCGAAATTCTCTTACCGGTATCTTGGGATTTTTGCAAATGGTAACGGGTAAATTATACGAAACTGATGATGAACGTGATTCGTATGTTAAATTGGCGGAAGAATCCAGCGAAGAAATTTTCACTTTCGTTTCGGATATGATTGACGCAACAATTGTCCAAGATAAAACTGCAGTTGCGTTTGAAACTGCTAAGTTAGTTGATATATATAATGCTGCCCAAAGTCATTATACTATGGATAAAGATGTCAATCATAATGTCAAATTCATTGTTGATGACGATACCAAAAAAGTCAAAGTTTACGGTAACATCGAAACAATTACAATCGCTACCTATAATGCATTCGACATACTTTCTACAGGTATTGATAAAACCGAAATAATAATTCAAGCACAAGAAAATGCTTATGAGAGAATTGTCGAAGTCCAAATTCTCGGTGGTGCGAACAAATTAGTCTCAGAAATGATAGGCATGTACAAATTGAATTCGGATAATACTATTGAAGCACTCAAAGATGATAAATCAGATATTTTGCTCAAAATATCTAAGATTAATGCTTATTTTAATATAATGGGTGCAAAGCTGACTGTTGACACTTTCGGCGTTGAAGATGGCAATTTGATTACTTTTAGAATTCCATTCAATAAGGCGTAGGATTATGTTATGTTTGAGAATTTTTCAGGAAACAGCTCGAAATCGGTTTTACTGATTGACGATGATAGCTGGGTTCATAAATCAATAACCCATTCTCTGGAAAAAAAGGATTTTACTGTTTTTTCGGCACTAAATCCTTATGACGGAATAGTCATGGCGATAAATCATAAGCCTGATGTTATCATATTGGACTTTATTCTTCCTGAAATTAGGGGAGATACTATGTTGAAATTACTCAAGAAAATCGAAATCACAGAAGCAATTCCTGTGATAATTATTTCTGCAAATATTGACAAAGACCTCCTTCGCTTTGCTATCGCAAACGGTGCCGTGGCATTTATTTCCAAGCCTTTCACTGAAGAAGTTATCCAAGAAAAAGTTCATTTTGTACTTGAAAAACCTGTACTTGAAAACACTGCTGTTTGATAGGTCATATGCTTTAATTTCATAATTTTGTATAGTGCTTTGGTGCAAATCCGAAGTATTATATTTAATGTCCGTATTGTACGGATTTGTAAAAAATTGGAGTTATTATGAAACAAACAGTTGTGAGGAAAATACTTGCCGAAGCTGTTGGTCAACCTCGAGTCAATGTCGGCGATGTTATCGAACCACGCGTTGATTTGGCGATGTCGCACGAGAATGCCGCTTTGGTAATGAATCAATTCTTCGAAATTTACTCGGGACTCAATGCCGAACCAAAGGTTTGGGACCCGAATAGAATCTCTATAATCTTAGACCACAGAGTACCTGCCGAAAGCAAGAAAACAGCCACAAATCAAAAAAAAATCCGTGAATTTGTTGCCGAACAAGGCATTGCCAAATTTCATGACATTCGCGGTGATGAAGGTGGAATTTGTCACCAAATTCTACCCGAGATGGGCTATGTTTTGCCCGGATATGTCGTAGTCGGGACAGACAGCCACACTACAACTCATGGCGCTCTGGGTGCTTTTTCATTTGGTATCGGAGCCACCGAAATGGCTTCAGTATGGGCTTTGGGACACGTTCTCAATGTAGAAGTTCCCGATACAATCAAAGTTGTCATTGATGGCGAAATGCAAAAATTCGTTTCTGCAAAAGACATCATTTTGCATTTAATTGGCAAAATATCCGCCCAAGGAGCAAATTTCAAAGTTCTGGAATTTCATGGCTCGACAATTTCGGCAATGGATACATCAGGACGACTGACAATCAGCAATATGAGCGTCGAAGCAGGTGCCACGTCTGGCATCATCCCCGCCGATAATGAAACTTTGCGATACTTGAGAGAAGTTGCCGGATTTAAGGGAGCATTTGAGCCCGTTTTGCCGGACGATGATGCCGAATACTGCCAAACAGTGCATATTGATGTGTCCAAACTTGAACCTCAAATCGCTTGTCCCCACACAGTTGACAACGTCAAATCTGTCAGCGAAGTAGAAGGGACAAGGATTCACCAAGTTGTAATCGGGTCATGCACAAACGGAAGATTGGACGATATAAAAATCGCTGCCGATTTACTTCGCGGACAAAAAGTATCAAAAAACGTGCGTATGTTGGTATTTCCTGCATCATCGCGGATTTATCGCGAAGCTTTGGAATTAGGCTATGTTTCCGATTTGATGAGCGCAGGAGCCGTCGTCATGAATTCCGGTTGCGGACCATGTTTGGGTGTTCACCAAGGTGCCTTGGGTGACGGCGAAGTAGCTCTGGCTACTACAAATCGCAATTTCAAGGGCAGAATGGGCAATCCCGTTGCCGAAGTTTACCTCGCATCACCTGCTGTAGCGGCAGTATCTGCAATTACGGGTGTAATCACAAATCCAATCAAAGGAGGATATTAAAATGCTCAAAGTGATTTATAAATTGGAAGATGATATTTCTACCGATATAATTTATCCGGGAAGATACATGGCGACTGTATTGCCAACTGAAACGCCGCAATATGCCTTCGATGATATGAAAGACCTCAATCAGTTGCTCAATGGCAAATCTGCCGACGAGCAATCTATCCTTGTTGCCGGAAATAATTTCGGGTGCGGTTCATCGCGCGAACAAGCCGCTTCTACCTTAGTCGGGCACAATGTGATTATAATCGCCAAAGATTTTGCACGTATCTTTTTGCAAAATGCTATCAATCTTGGTTTGCGAACCATCATTTGCCCTGATATTGAAGCATACGCCGGAGACAATTTGGAAATTCATGACGACAAAGTCGTGAACCAAACACGCGGAACAACACATCCGATAATTCCATTACCCGAAGCTCGCCGTGCAATCGTCGAAGCGGGTGGCTTAATACCCTACAGCCGCTTAAAACTGAAGCAAAAGTTGGGAATAAGTTAGTGGCTTAGATGGACTCCACCTGCGAGGTGGAGTCCATCTGAAATTTTGTAGGGATAGCAACAGCGTTCTGTCCGAACCGTTGGTCATTCTGAAGCCGCAGGCGAAGAATCAAGATTTCATAAAGGCATGGATTCTTCGCTTCGCTCAGAATGACGAAAGAGATAGTTCAGATCACCTTGGCAGGTGTGTCACATCTGATACTTTGTAAGGACAGCAACAGCGTTCTGTCCGAACATCCGGTCATTCTGAGCCGCAGGCGAAGAATCAAGATTTCATAAAGGCATGGATTCTTCGCTTCGCTCAGAATGACGAAAGAGATTGTTCAGATCACCTTGGCAGGTGTGTCACATCTGAAATTTAATGTGAAATATCTTATATGATATATCGTTTGATGATTTAGTATTCTTAAAATGAAAAGGAGTCTTATGCCTGATATTAGTTTTATAACCGACCAGAATGGTGCAAAAACCCATTTGTTGCTTCCTCTGAAATCGCCAAAGAAAATTACTTTGGAATACATCGAGGATATTCAGGATATCATTGCCTACGAACTTCTAAAAAATGAGGAATCTGTTGACTATAAATCGAGCATTGAATCCATCATAAAGAAAAAGAAGAAATTGGATGTATCGGATTCTAATTAAGAAAACAGCCCTCAAAAGTCTCGACAAATTGCCTCTTGATATTCTCGAATCTATTAACGAGAAAATCTTTTCTTTAGCCAAAAATCCAAGACCACGTGGTTGTAAAAAATTAATTCTCAAAGAAAATCTGTATCGGATTCGCGTTTCTTCATACCGCATTGTTTATACAATACAAGATAAAATTCTAACGATTGAAATTATAAAGATTTCCAAGCGCGATGAAGTCTATAAAGATTTGTAACTGTTTTGTCCGAACCGTTGGTCATTCTGAAGCCGCAGGCGAAGAATCAAGATTTCATAAAGGCATGGATTCTTCGCTTCGCTCAGAATGACGAAAGAGATAGTTCAGATAACCTCGGCACAGGTGTGGCACATCTGATATTTAAAATATTTTGCATATTTTTGTGACAAAAATGATTTTCACTTGTTTATACATACTAGGGTGTTTGTTTGAAAACTTTTTGAGATTGGAGTAAAAATGAAACTACTAATTATAATATTCTTACTATTCATTGCAAGAATAGCTACATATGCTTCTGAATGGAAATATACAAAGAATTTAGATACGGGACAAATTAATCCTTTGGTATGCTTTGATGGGATGTGCGTATCTGTGGTTCAGCAAACCGGACTAATAGAGCTTTATCATAGCTATGATGCTGGTGATACTTGGTCTTTGACCTATAAAGCGGACCCAATGAATGAAGAACCTAAATATTTACTGAATATACGTGATTTTTCCGCACCCGATAAAGACAATTATTTCGCAATTTTCTCGGAAGGGAAATATGTAACAAAGAGTACAGACCGTGGTAAATCATTTAGTAAAATCTTAATTGCAGAAGATTCTAACCCAATTAATATTTTTATGTTTGATTCTTTGCGTGGAATTATTACAGATACACAATGGTCTGATGATACATTTCATCACTATATTTATATAACAGAAGACGGGTGGGAAACTTATACAATAGCCGATACCATGCTTATACGAAGCGAAATATATTGCATTGATAAAGTTAATGAGGAAACTTTAGGGTTTTATGTTTTAGCTAAAACGGGCGATAATTTTTCTAAACAGTATGTAAATTTTAATATTAAAACTCAAAATTGGGTGAGATTATGTGATTTTAAAGTTGATTCTACATATTTAGGTTTTAGAGAATTAGATATTGTTAATGACAGTATAGCTTTTTTGGTTGGTAGTGAACTGCTTGGTATAGCACATTATCGGTCAGATGTAATTTACCGAACTCGAGACAGAGGTAAAAATTGGGTCGCTGTGCTTGACACAATTGTTGAGCCAAAATTTGGTCTTCAATCAATTAAATTTTATGATGAATTGAATGGTGTCGCAGTTGGTCAGTATGGTAAAATTGTTATGACTAATGATGGGGGTAATACTTGGAACTATCATCCATTACCACAGCAGATGATAGACGAAGCACCATTAACCATGCGCATTGATTGGGCAGGCAAGAAGCCGGTAGTGGGTACGTGGTACGGCAATATATATAAATATGAAGGGATGTTTTTTAAATTTCAGCCTATACCCGCATCAATCCGGCTAACAACTCCCGTCCATGGAAGTCAACAAAAAAGCGATGAAATAAATTTTGAGTGGGAACCTTCGTCACAATTAGATTCATATCACTTCCAAATTGCTGAGGATAATAATTTCCAAAATATCTTTTATCAAGGGAATCTTAAATCAAATCAATTGACTTTAAATGATTTTAAATATCTTACGAGTTATTTTTGGCGCGTCGGTCTCCGCCATAACAAAAAAATGATTTGGTCACCAACATGGAATTTCACGACCTTGAACAATGTAAGCGTAAGCGAGTCAAACTCTGTATCCTTTATCCACCCCAATCCGGCAAGCGAATATATTGAAATTAATGCTGCTATCAACCCTACGGTTAACCGTGGGGTTGATGAAACTGCTGAAATTAAAATCTACAACACTCTTGGTGAATGTGTGAACCTCACCCGTCTCCCTTCGACAGGCTCAGGGAGCGGGAATTTAAGAATTGATATTTCGCATCTCTCTCGTGGTGTGTATTACATACGTATCAGCAGCCGGACGCAGATGTTTGTGAAGATGTGACAGATGAAGACTTCGGAAGTCTAATTTTCAAAATAGATGAATTTAATAAGCATCTTGAAGTTAATTATAAAGACTTCCGAAGTCTAACTCCAAAGTTTTATAATGTGGTGTTTGTATTTATATTCATCGTCTTAATCACCAAAATCATGTAAATCATAGTTCAGACTAACCATCCCGTCAGGTGTAACACCTGACGGGACGGGGCAAAATTATTATATTGATTAATTCAAAAAAAAAAAAGCAAGCTGTCGCTTGCCTTTTCGTATTTATGCTGTATGCCTTATTTCAATTTTGCGATTTTTTCCGCTTCAGGGAATAGTGTCAAAGCTTTTTTGACTTGGCGGTCAATTGATGAATAGAACAATTGCGAACGTTCCTTTGAGCCCCAAACGATACTCGCAAGGGTACCCTTTATTTCGGCATTGATGAAGTCCACATCAATCTTGAATTGTTCTTCATTCCATTCGATTTCCTTACTTTCAGCAAGTTTTCTGAAGTCTTCGTGCATTTTTGCCGACATTTTGAAATCATTTGCGAATGCCTTGAAATCTCTGCCATAAGTCTTTTTCACATCTTCGCCATTGCGTAAATTGTTGTTCACAAATTCGTAAAATATACGCTTGATTCTTAGCTGAACTGATAAATCAGTCAATGTATCGGATTTGATAATGTAATCAGGGGTGATTCCACCGCCACCCAAAACAGTTCTGCCGCTTTTGGTGTAATGAATTGGAAGTTCATCCATATTAACATAGTTACTGCTATCTTTACCTGTTATTTTTTCGTCTTTGAATTCTTTACGCACTGTTTCCAAAGCGTGTTCGATATTTGAGCCTTCTTCGAGTTCCAATCTACCGAAAAGTCTGCGATAGTTTAGTTTGTCATCATAAGGGCGTTGAATACTTCTGCCCGATGGAGTAAAATATTTTGAAACTGTTAATCTGAACGCTGAACCATCGCCAATGTCATATTGACGTTGGACAAGCCCTTTGCCGAATGATGTTGTCCCGACAACCAAGCCTCTGTCTAAGTCCTGGATTGCACCGGAAACGATTTCGCTTGCAGAAGCAGAACCATGATTAATCAATACGATAATTGGCAAATTGCTGAATTGTCCTGTGCGTTCTGCACGCATCATTTCGTCAAACTCAGGGCGTCTGCCTTCTGTATAAACAATTGTATCGCCTGCTTTCAGGAATTCACCTGCCATGTAATATGCTTGTTGCAAGAATCCACCGGGATTGCCGCGCAAATCAAGGATGAGTTTCTTCATACCTTCTTCTTTCAGGCTTATCAATGCTTCTTTCAATTCCTTGTGAGTTGTAGCAGCGAATCTATTCACACGAATAAACCCGATGTCTGAATTATCAAATAAGAATGAAGCGTCAACTGTATAAAGCGGAATTTTATCACGAACAATCACAAAGTTGAGTGGTTTGGTTTGCGAGCCTCTGATTATATCTACAGAAACTTTGCTTCCTTTTGGACCTTTCAATTTCTTGGGAACTTCGTCTCTATTCATAGCCACGGCATTTTCGCCATCAATTGCGACGATTTTGTCTCCGGCTAAAATACCCAATAATTCGCTGGGTCCGCCGGAAATGGGAGTAATGATTGTAATAGTATCATTAATCATATCAAATTGGACACCAATACCTTCGAAACTGCCTTGGAAATCTTCTTGGACAGCTCTCATATCTTCAGCATTTATATAAACCGAATGCGGGTCAAGGTCGTTTAACATACCCTTGATTGCTGCTTCGGTGAGCTTTTGCGTATCTACATCGTCAACGTAATTCTTAACTGTGAGCCCAAATACTTTTTTGTATTTTTCTAATTGACTGTAAACATTGTCGTTTGATACCATTGGTGTCACGATGACGCCGATAGTTACGCCAAGTATGATTGCTAACAACCACCCCAAGATTTTTTGTTTCATCTGAAAACTCCGTAATTATACATTCTTATATACTTACTATAACGTCTTAAAGTGCAAATAAGTTTCACTTAAAGTGAAATTAGCGATTGATTAGCAATGTTTTTGTGATTATTGTAGAATCCGTTTGCAAAGTATAAATATATATTCCGGATGGTTGATTATTCAAATCTAAATCCATTTCAAAATGTCCTGCTTTTAGCTCGCTATTTACAAGGTTCAAAATTTCTTGCCCTAAGATTGAATAAACTGTGATTTCGACATATGAATCTTGCGGAAGTCCAAACTCGATTTTTGCGATTCCTTGGGTAGGATTCGGTGTACTGCTTGATAAATATGTTGTATTCGGGACACTCGACGAGCTAATCGACAATGGAACGTTGCATCTTGAATCTTCATTAAATTCGATACTTAACGCCAATCCCGAAACGGGCACAAAACGGTCAATGCAATTATGTGTCAATTTCAGTGTGTCATAATCAATTTCGTCAACAAATATGCCGGGGCGGTAACAAAGGGTCAAATCCATACTTGTGCCGGGCTTAATTATCAATGGCATTTGAGCTTGGGGCACTGTAAACAAGCTATTTTTCATCATAAATACATCGTCCAAATCTAAGTCAAATCCTCCATAGTTTTTGATTCTGAATTGTGAACAATTTAAACCACCAATCATAGTGTTGGAGAATTCATAGTCTTCATATTGGTCTGATGAGCCGGAAAGTGTTAAATCTTCAAATTCGAGAGTAAAACCTGGCAATATTGCTTCGTAACTTGCAACTTTGCCGGAGGAATCTTTAACTGAAAGCATAAAATAAGCATCTTGGTACGGGTCAATTACTCGTGCCATAATTTCTCGAGAATACACTCCGGGATTGGTAACTTCAATCTCAACATTCTCAACATTTTCAAAGATGACTTCCTCCAATCCCCATTCCCAATCATCTTCGTCAGTTATTTTAAGCGAGACGTATTGATTACACGGGTCGGGTGTTGCAAGTATGATTGGTTCGTATTGGTCTTCTTTGGATTCGAATTCCATAGTAGCAAAATTTCGTTCTACGCAATCATTATATAAAATTAAATCTTCCACTTCGATAACGTCAACTTCGCTATTGAAGCATACTTCGAATGTAAAACTTTCGCCGGGTTCTAAATTCACGGAATTCGGGAAATCGCTGACAAAGTTTTCACTTTCAAAAGCTTTCATATAAACTTCTTGGGGGAATTGACCGTAATTATACAAAGTATAATCCATACAATATTTGATGTCTGAGCGAATTCTCTTTTGTACTTCAATAGTTTCCCCGGTATATTGAGTTCCATTTACAGCAATCGTGAATCCGGGAATGCTCATTTCTTTTCTGATTTGCTGAAGTATCATATCCGAAGCAATCAATTTGAAATGTCCATCCAAAAAGGGATTAATAATCTTTGCTTTGAACGAAACTGTAGTATCTCCTTCGGTAAAAGGAGCAATTTCAACATATATGTTGAATGCCGTACCATCTTGGACTCTAATTTCTTTTACTCCGTTGTCCGTTACGATTCCTTCAATCTCGAAACAATCCGACGATGATTTGAGCAATGGTGGTTCCCAATCATCTCGAGCACGCAAAGTTCCTGTAAAATACCCGTACGAATTAGCATAGCCATAACCGCATACGAAGAGCCCCACATTTTCAATTGAATTTAGCAGATTAGTTCCGGGATTGACTGAAAGTATCGAATATGAAAAATCACTTTCTATTATAGGTTTGAATAAATTCGTGTTAACATTTGTTCCATTTAAGGTAATGTTACCGAAGTTATTATTAGGACTTATGATAACAGCAAAATGCTCTGTATAAACTCTCTGATGTTGAACCGGACCACCCATAGAAAATTTGGGTTCTTTAACTTCAAGTGAATAAAATTTCTGACGATTGCTAAATTGGTCAATTGATGGTACAATCTGCATCAGCGGGTCTCCTACTGAGTTGCCCATATTTGATAGTTGAGCTGACCTGCGGTAAATCATAGGTAAAACAGGTGCTGTTGAATTCAACATGAATGGCTCAATTATATCAGTTTCATAGTATTCCCCTTTGTCCAATTGAGCTATCAAAACATCGCCAACAAGTAGTTCTGTGCCATCAAAAGCAGCGAGAACTCGTAATTTATCTTTCAAATGACGTGAATCAAATTGCGACACAGGATCGGGCAAAGGTATTACCGGAAATGACATATTCCAGTATTTTATAGGTGGCATTTGCTCCATCAGCATATCGCGTGAAACATCCTGCTGAGGCAAATCAAATGCTACTCTTGCTCTTTGTTGACCGGCAACGATAGCAATAGGTTTATCGGAACGAACTTCGGTACCTGTCAAATCACTATGACGATCTTGTTGAAATCCATATGCTTGGACTAAGTAAACATCAGATCTGTCCAATGTTATCCTTTGTGGGTTCAAGCGATTGGCATATGTAGGTGCACTCGGAAAAATATCTACAACAGTATTATCTTCTGTTGCAATAATTGCAAACTGAGATGGGGTTACAGTTAAGCTATTCGAAACTCCCGGAGGAGGGCCTGATATGCCGTTCGAGTTATATGCCATTACAATATAGTCTTCTGCTAATAATTCTTCCGGCAATACATTAAACGATTCGCTCGTTAGATATGCCTGATTATGTCCTAATACAATTACATTTTTGTCAGTTTCTATGTAAAATGATTTTTTACTGATTTTTTCATTATCGGAATTATTATTTACTCTTCCGGCGTCATTATAGCCTATCAATTCAAACTTATTATATGCAATTGAAAATATATGGGGTATGTCGGGATTTGGAATCGTAAAAGAATGAACGTTCTTTATACTGTTATTATCTGAATATGTAATCGTACCGTTTGTGGGTTCTGTATCCGCATAGATTATTATATAAAGCGAGTCACCATACTTCAATTGCTGTTCTTGTGACCACTTGTTGTTGTGGAAGTTGGGTAAAAAAGTCATATAAAATTTTCGTCCGTTTTCGCTTTCATCACCGAATGAAATATTCAGCCCTGATAACAGCATCACGACGACAATGTTCAATCCTACGAAAAAATGTTTACGACAATTCATATGCTGACCCCATTTATTTGAACTGACTTAAATTCTAAATTATTAAATTTGTACTTAATATTTAACCACGATTCAATTTCTTTTTATTACACAAGTACTTATTGTAATATAAGCAAAACTTACAAAGATGCGAAAACTTTCTCATAGCGAATTGCTAAAAATCCGAAAAAAAGAATCAGATATCAATGAATTCGAACGCCATCCTGTCTCAATCATACTCTCTAATGTCCGTAGCCTCTACAATGTCGGCTCAATGTTCAGGACTTGCGATTCAGCACTTGTATCAGAACTCATTCTTACCGGATTTACGCCATATCCGCCAAGAAAGGAAATCGAAAAAACTGCTCTCGGTGCAGTAGATACCGTGCCTTGGAAATATTTCCCCGACATACAAGATGCAATCAAATATCAACGAAACAAGGGCTTTCATATAGCCGCACTCGAAATCACAAATAATTCCGTGAGTTATGATGAAATCGAGCGAGACAATTTCCCACTATGTATCATTGCCGGTAACGAATTGACAGGTATTGACAATGCTGTGCTTGAGCTTTGCGATTTTTCCATCGAAATACCAATGTATGGCGTTAAACACTCACTCAACGTCTCTATAGCTACAGGAATTGCAATATATTCTTCAATTCGTCAATGGCATAACTATACTAACACATAAAAAGCAATTTTGTGACAAAAAAAATGAAAAAAAATATATATATATCGAATAACGGCATTTGTGACATCATTACAGCAAATGCAAAATCTGCAGCAGAGCACTTTGGCTTCGAACTGAAAACTGTTGACGAAAAGGCTATACTCAAAGCGGTAACTAATAATCATGCTGATTTGGCGCTTGTTAGCCCCTTGGTTTACGGAATGTGCATGAATAAGGCTGACCTTAGGATTATTCCTGAACAGTGCCTCTCGTTTGTGGGCTTTAATGGGAATTCGAGCATACTTTTCCGGCAGGGCGAAAGTAACTTATCAAAAGTTGGAGCATCTAATGTTGATGACTATTTGACTGTAATTGCCAAAATCTTATTTTCTGAGCGATACGACATCGAACCTGATTTCGTAGAGTATTCAGGCAGTGCGAATGAAATCCCAAAAGAGCTGTCCGCCGTCTTACGCATAGGAGATTTCCCCGACATTAGTTCACTCGATTTGAGCGAAGATTGGTTTGATTCATTCGAAATTCCTTTGCCGATTGCCTTTTGGGTTGGGCGGAATGAGGAAATTATCCCCGAATATTATGATTTTATCAAATTGGCAGCAACTGACGATTTGCCGCTCGAATATCCCGTGCATGAAAAGATTGACGAGAATACTGACCAATACGTGCGGAGTGGCTCTGTGATTACTAAATGGAACGATGAAGTACGCTCGGCTTTAGACCAAACTCTCCAAATGCTCTATCTGAGGACATACTTTAAGGATATACCGGCTGTCAAACTCGTAGGTGATGAAAATTTTTTAGTATAATAAGAAATATTTTTACTTTATTTGTAATTTTTTGCTTCTTTAATGTGTTTATAACAATATTGGATTCAATAAATTTGGAATTTTATTATGAAAAAGTTAACTCTCATAATTCTCTTATTTTCATTTATTAGCATCGAATTATTTGCTCAAGCAGTCACTCCTGACAGAGTCAAACGAAGCGAGTCAAATCCCGATTTTCACAAACAAAGACGTGAATGGTTAGAAAACATGCACCGTGCCGAGCCCGGAGTTGATTGGAAAATCATCGAGCGCGAAGTACGCGAATATCGTCGCAATGAAATTAATCAGATTCGACAAGAGCTCGGCTTTAAAGACCCGAACTTGTTCTTGAATACTGTCGCTGCTAATGGCAATGTTGTTGGCAAGTGGAAGGAGAGAGGAAGTAATAACCAATCCGGTAGAATTCACGGTTGCGATATTGATTTTAGTCGTGGATTGATTTATGCTGCTTCAGCGGGTGGAAACGTTTGGCGCGGCACACTCGATGGCGAAGATTGGACTTGCCTGAATAATTCATTTCAATTCAACATCCGAGATATTAGAATACTCAAAGTCGGTGATAAAAACCGAATCACAGTGTTCGACCGACGTAATGTCTATTATTCCGATGACGAGGGCTTAACTTGGCTTAAATCAAATGGACTACAAAATGTAGAATCCACCGGCAATATTATTCGTGGGATTGCCGTAAAAGTAAACTCAAATCAGGGTGCAGTTGAAAAAGACAATTCGGACATTTTGTACCTTCTTGCAAATGAAACTGTCAATGGGCAAAAGACGAGTGTATATTATTCTACTGATAATGGCGAATCTTTTAATGCATTCAGAATTCATAATCGTAAAGAAGCAATTGAAATTTGGGGCAGTGATTCCGGCGACCCAAACTTGTATTTGTTTCATCGCGATTCGACATTTGTTATAAATGCTGTTGCAAATGATGAGAAAATCAAATTCCAATCGCTTTTCCCGAATTTCGGAATTCTTGATAACCCTCGATTTTATGCTAAAGGTGCAGTAAGCAACGGTAAAACTGTGGTTTATTTAGCTATCAGGCTCGGTAATGAATCCAAACGGTATATACAAAAATCCACGGATGGCGGCAAATCATGGGATGATGGCGGTGAATCGCCCACCGATATGTTCATGTGCAACAGCTTTGGCGTCTCGAAATCAAACCCTAATATGTTGTTCATTGGTGGCGTAAATTGTTTCAAAAGCACAAACAGTGGGCTTTCCTGGTCGTTAATCAACGAATGGTATGATTATTACAACGACCCGCTTAATAAACTTCATGCAGATATTCCGGAAATCAAATCCTTCATTTCTCCCGAAGGTGAAGAAATCATCTTGATATCTACTGATGGTGGCATTTATCGTACTTATGGGGATTCTGAAAATATCGTAAATATTTCGCTAAGCAAACTCAACGTCTCTCAATATTATTCAATTTATACATATAACACGCCAAATCATATTATATATGCCGGCAGCCAAGACCAAGGCTTCCAACGCAGCGAACCCTTTCGAGATGATGTACTTGATTTCGAGCAAACTATAAGCGGTGATTACGGCAGCATTACCTCAGGAGATTATGGCAAAAGTCTATGGACGGTATATCCCGGCTTTGCAATGATTTACCCTGACGCTGCTAAGTCTAATCAACGCTACACTTGGAATTTCCCACAATCTTCCAACAACAGAGTTTGGATGCCACCAATAGTTGCAGTACCCGGGTACCCGCGTCTTGCTTACATTGCTCCGGGCGGTTCGGGGAATTTCTCGACTCTTTGGAGACTTGAATATCTCCCGGGCGGAGGAATTTCTGCCGGTGAACTACCTTATAAATTTGACCAAGACAATAGTGTAAATGATGTTACTGCTCTTGGTATTTCCGAGTTGGATATAAACTACATGTATGTACTGACAAGATTGGGAAAATTTTATTATTCTACGAACAGAGGTGATACTTGGACCGAGACTATAGGATTTACAGGTCCCGGGATTAATTATCTTCACGGAACAAAAATTCTACCATCAAGAGTACATCTCGGCACAATTTATATTGCCGGTAGTGGCTATTCATCCGCACCGATTTACGTATCTCGTAATAATGGACTTTCATTCGAGCCTATGAATAACGGGATGCCACCGACTATGGCATATGATTTGGCTGCTTCTGCAGACGAAGAGGTGCTCTTTGCTGCTACTTCGTCAGGACCGTATATCTACATAAAAAATCACAATAAATGGTATCATATCGGCGGATTGGAAAGCCCTGACCAAAATTATTGGTCGGTAAACTATTTGGACGACAAAAAAATCGCACGATTTGCTACTTATGGCAGAGGTATTTGGGATTTTGAAATATCACATTTGATAACAACTTCGGTTGAAGAAAATCAAACATTAAGCTCTAACCGTTTGAAAGCATTCCCAAATCCTGCGTCAGATGCGGTCAATATCGAATTCGGAACTACACTTGGCAAGCGCACTATAATAAAATTGTACGACATTGCAGGCAATGTCATTGCTATTTTGCACGATGGAATTTCAGGTAGCGAAAAACTAAGCTTAGATATAAATTTGCAAAATCTAAACGGTACCAAAGTCAATGTGGGCAACTATTTGGTAGTTGCTACTTCAGGGAACTCAACTGAGTATTTCAAATTGAGCGTTGTAAGATAATTACCGAATCAATCGGACAAGTTTTCTTTTTGGAAATACAATTTCGGGAATATAAAGAACCTGAGAATCCCATTTTCGTTCAGAACTTTTTCCCAATTCTGAACTTTGAAATCAATGCAGACGATACCGCAAGTAGGTACATTTTCGAAATAATCGCCTGTCAGAAAACCGGCTAAGGAGCTGATATCGGGGTTGTGTCCAAAAATGAAAACCGTACTATGATTATTGTCTAATTGTGAAATAAGCTTGGAAACATACTTTTGACCTTTTTCATAAATCCCAATATCAAATTTTAGATTTTTCTCACCGTATTCTAATGTATTAGCAAAAATAGTAGCTGTAATTTTGGCACGAATTGCAGGTGAGGAAATCATCAAATCCGGATTTAAATCTTTTGTTTTCAACACATCTGCCAAAAATGGAGCATCACGTAAGCCGCGTTTGTTTAAAGGGCGTTCAAAATCACTCCATTCAGGATTATCCCAACTCGATTTTGCATGTCTGACTAATACAATAGTTTTCATTGACTATTCTTTAATTTGAATAAATCGTCTTCATTTTTAACCTTGTTTTCAACTTCCGTAGCACTCAGAGTATCTTTCATCATAATATAAGCAGTTTGTAAGTTTTCGCTTATTGCGCTTCGTATCTCATATCTGTGAGTCGAATCTTCTATCTGAAACCATGCCTTTTGCTCAAAATAAATTTTCAAATTATTTATAACTTGAGATGGATTTTTGATAGTATCGCCTATAATCTTATCAATACGCTGTCTCAGAACTTTGTAAATATACTCCAAATCGTCGTAGGATTGGTCTTTACTCGTGTCTTTCCTTGATTTTGAATGAGCAGCATCAATTTTAGATGTCAGATGCAATAGAGTCAATGGGTTTGAAAAATCATAAACCTTGTATTCAATTGGGAAAGAAGGTCTAATTTTGATAGTAATATCTTCTACATTTCCACTAAAACCGCTATCTTTTAGTATCTTCAGTAGTTCTTTAAATTTAGAGGTCTTCAAATTTGATTCAATCAATGATAAAACACCTCGTATGATAACTTCACCCTTGATACCATCTAAATTTGAAAAATTATTCGATATCATTTGTCTCATAAATTGAGCTTGATTATAAACTCTTTGGTAATCATCACCGCCAAGAGCTTGTCTGGAGCGTAAAATTTTCAAAGTAGATTGTGGTTTCTCGTGTCCTAACCACTCAATTATGCCAATTGCTTGCGAAAAACCAAATTCGCCCCAATAGTGAATCTTGTCTAACTCTGCAATTGAAGCAACTTCTTTCAGATAAGCATTCCTGCCTTTGGCACGAACGGTAGCGAGTTTGTTGAATCCGGTTGTATCTTCAAATCCTGCGTCAGCATATGTATCTCTTGGAAGAGAAATGATTTCAATTTTGCCACTATCCGCTAAAATTGAAATAACATGATTTGCATCAGCATGTTTGAAACGTTGTCCGAGTCTTGAATCCACTCCTGTGACTGCAATGTTGATTCGTCTGCCGTTATAGACTCTTCGTACATACCTCCCTGCTTTATCATCGAATTCAACTTCGGGGTTATAACCCGGGTCAGCACTTAATTTGATGATTTTAATCGCAGTATCTGATTCAGGCATTATTGATTTTAAAAATGTTGAATCAAATGTTTTTACAGCATTATCATCATCATCCGATGAATCTAACTTTAACGTGGAATATAGTGATGCAATATTCTCGGGTCTTGTAAACTGACTGCCAAATGTTAGATACAGCATCAGAAGCAAGGAACCACCAATAACTATTATAAGCAATAGCACTAAGATGATAATCCATTTTAATTTGAAACGACGATTTTTCACTCTGTAACCTTAATTTTACTAAAACTTAATAAATTTGTAAAAAAATTCACAAAAAAAGTATTCAAATATAATAAATTATTCTTACGACTCAATAAGTCGTTTTTGTGATTAGATTTGAATTTTGTTATGTTTGTAAAGTATTTTTTCTTCATCTGCTTTGAATAATTAATTTGGAGTGTTTGGTATGGCTAAGGACAAAAAAAATTCTAAGAACGACGGCATAGACAAAAAAGTTTATGAGAGCGAGTTAGAGCGGCTTCAGTTGGAACTTGTGAAGTTGCAATATTGGATTAAAAAGGAGGGGCTTAAGGTCTGTGTGCTGTTCGAAGGGCGCGACGCAGCTGGTAAAGGCGGCATTATCAAAAGGATTCAAGAGCCTCTGAATCCACGTGGAGCAACTGTGGTAGCCCTGACTAAGCCAACTGAACGAGAGCGTACTCAATGGTATTTCCAACGCTATATTACTCATCTTCCCGCTGCCGGTGAAATCGTGATTTTCGACCGTAGTTGGTATAATCGTGCAGGTGTAGAGCATGTCATGGGATTCTGCACAAAACACGAATACGATGAATTCATGAGGTCATGCCCGGAATTCGAGAAAATGCTCGTGCGTTCAGGCATCATTCTAATCAAATATTGGATTACCGTTGATGAAGATGAACAAGAAAAACGTTTCAGAGACAGAGCAAGAGACCCGAGCCGCAGATGGAAATTATCCGATATTGATATTGCATCATGGGATAAATGGGAAGAATATTCCAGAGCTAAAGATATTATGATTCGGTTGACTGATATTCCCGAATCTCCATGGTATAACGTAGATTGCAACGACAAAAAGAAGGGCAGATTGAATTGTATCGCTCATTTGTTAGGTCAAATTCCTTACAAAGATGTCATACCGCCACCGATGGAACTGCCCGAACGCAATATTGACAGTACCTATGTGCGACCTCCGAAAAATGAAATTAGGTATGTGCATGAAATTTATTAAGCCGGGCTATAAAATGAAAAAAGGGGCTTTAGTGCCCCTTGTTTTCGATTGTAGCGGGACTAGGACTCGAACCTAGAACCTTCGGGTTATGAGCCCGACGAGCTACCAATTGCTCTATCCCGCGATCATTTAGACTTCAAAAATACGCATTTTTATTGACTTAACCAAACTTTACTTAGTTTTTTATCATATATTTATAAAATAACACATGAATCGTTTCACAGATGAACAATTAAAAGCTTTTGATTCGAATATTCATATTTCTGTTAATGCAAATGCCGGCTCTGGTAAAACATCCGTTCTTATAGAACGATACTTGCGTTTGGTGTTGAACGAGTTTGCTCACGGCAATAGAAATATCAACTCGGTTGTCGCCATAACATTTACTAAATTAGCCGCTCAGGAAATGCGTTCACGAATCATCATCAAAATCGAAAAATTGATTGATGAATTTGACGACGATATCAAAAGGGAATACAACACAAATTTGAAAGATTTGAAAATCATTCGCGAAAAAATGAGTGTTGCTCCTGTAATGACCATTCACAGCTTTTGTTATTCGTTGCTACGGGAATTTCCTATCGAAGCTGATATTTCGCCCAACTACACAGAACTCGATGAATACGAAGCCTTTCTGTACAAAAAAGCAGCAATTGACGAAATGATTGAAAATATTTATGCCGAGCCTGATATTTTTCCCTCAGAATTTGAACTTCTCGTACGCTACGGCATGAATCAAATCAATACAAATGTAACGCTGATGCTCAATTCTAAAGAAAAATTTCGAGAAATCAAACAAATTTACACTCGGGATAATTCACAACTTATTGATGATTTGCAAGATTTCTTCCGGTCTGCTTTCGCAAAATTTTTCAGCAAACTTAGAGATTTTACCCAAAGCGTTGGATATGATTATAATAAAATTAAGCCGGAAGCTGAAGACATCGTAAATGTTGCAGTGTTGAGAATTGCCACAGAATCATTAACCATGAATGATTTGCTGGATATTTACGATAAATTGGCATCATTAAAATTAAGCCGGAGTAACTTTTTCACAAAATACAACACTTTCCTGCGTGATAATCATCCTGAGATTGAATTAAATTTGATAGGTGATTTTTATAAAGATTATTATGCGAATTGGGATTTGTGCGGTAAATATTTCGATGATGTCCGTACTTTGATTAGAATTTCCGATATAGCTCTTGAAACTTTAATGAACAAGCAGCACGATGAAGCGAAATATGATTTTGACGATTCGATGCTATTTACGCTTGATTTGTTGGAGCGAAATGCTTTCGATGCTCGGAAAAAAATCGCAAGCCGAATCAAATATCTCATGGTGGACGAGTTCCAAGATACGAATGCACTACAATACGAAATCATCAAGCATATTATTGAAATTATCGATTCAGTTCCGCCCCAAAACAGGCTGTTCATAGTCGGCGACCCCAAGCAAAGTATTTACGGATTTCGTTCAGCGGATGTCAAAGTTTTCGGTACAGCGACTGAGGACATTGTCAAGCTAAATTCTGAGAAGGCTTTAGAGCCTATTTCAAATATCGGTAAACAAAATCTGACAGTTACTTTTCGTCTTCGTCCGGTTCTGACAGCATTCAACAATTTGATTTTCAATAGTCTGATGGGAGCCGAAGGACAAACGAAATCTTCCGAATACGAAGTGCCATATTCGCCATTTGTAGCCGGTAGAATGGTAGAGGAACTTGAGCAAAGTGTGGCTGAAAGTGGCACTTTGAGCAATCATTTCGGTAGTGTCCATTGTTTGGTGGCAGTAAATGAGTATGTGGATACGAAACAAATCTTGGACGATTTGCTAACTAATGTGGACGCACAGCCAGATTCCCACAAGAAAGAAGAGGATTTGGTTGTTAATTTTATTCTTAAAATTGTAAATGGCGAAACTGATTTAACCGTCAAAGATGAGCAAGTAGGCGAGAGGCTGCCCTGCCTTGGCGATATTGCTATTTTGTGCCGAAAGAAGAAGAGCATTCAGACTATTGCAAACGCTTTGATGCATCATAATTTGCCATATGTCATAAGCTCCGGACGCGGCTTTTACGATGCTCAAGAAGTTATTGACGTGATGTCTTTTCTGACTTTTATCAATAGCCCTGCTGATGATTTGGCTTTGGCATCAATTCTGAGGTCGCCTATGTTTGGGCTTGCCGATTCAACAATTTTGCGAATCTCACGCCTAAATAATTTCGATACTTTATTTGAAAAATTAGAACATTTTATATCAAATCCTGAATTTAACGCAAACGCAAAAACCTCTCGAGCATTTGAAATCATCAATAGTTTTCTCGAAATTTCGGTAGAATTGCCACTTCCCAGATTGATAAATAAAATTATTGCTGAAACTGCATACATTGGCTCTTGGTCGGGGCAACCTGCTATTCAGCAAATCAAGGCAAATTTGCAACAATTAATCAAATTTTCGATTGCATTTGAACGTCGCGGATTTTCGATGTTGCACGATTTCATCAAGCAATTTGAAATTTTGTCCGAAATATCCGGCGAAAAAGAGGCGTCATTCAATACATCCGCGAATGCCGTAAAATTAATGACATGCCACGCATCGAAAGGTTTAGAATTCCCAATTGTTATTTTGTACAATATGAATGTGCGAGCAGGCAAAAATTCAGTCTTAGATACAAACAAGGATTGCGGCGTAAAGATGAGCTTCAAACATGGGAATGCCGAATCAAGCATACCACTCAAATTGGATATTCCGGCACAGTTATATGTTAAGCAAAAGAACAAACAAGCAGAAACTGCTGAACTAAAAAGACTGCTATATGTGGCTTGCACAAGAGCTAAAGACCATCTAATACTTTCCACCGAAATGAAAATCAATAAAGACGGCGTGGCATCTCTGAGAGAATTTGCAGAATTGCTTCGTAACGCTGACCCAATATTCAGCCCCGCGTCACTTATAGCTATGGAAAAGCTGAATACACCTGTCGAAGTAAGAACTTTCTATGCTCGGCAGAGTATTTATTCGGATAATCGCGTTCAGGATGAGGCAGTTCCATTCAAATTTAACATCAATTTCCATTTTCATAGCGATGCACCCGAATCGCGAAAATATAAATTTTCAAGCACTCTAAATAAAGATGATGTCAAATTGCTCACAGGGCAATTCATTCCGGATAGTTTGGAGCAAGTAAATTACATTTCGGCATCGAAATATGCCTTATTCCGTAACGACAAAAAAGCCTTTTCGGATAGGTACATACTCGGTTTGTCAGATTCCTATCATAGTGGTGATAATGATATTGAACTGAGCGACACAAGAGATGATACACCCGGCACACAGTTTGGTTTGATTATTCATCACGTCTTTGAAAATCTAAATTTGTGGTTAGCAAAAGATGGTGACGTAAATGTTGAAAATTTGCGAAAACAATGTATTTCATCATCCGAAAATTTTGGAATCACGAAAAGCGAGATTATTAATAGAGTCTTTGAAACTGTCTCAAAAACTGCATCCACGAACTTCTTCCGAGCTCATTTAGCCAATTTGCTCAATTCCGAACAAGAAATTGTCTTGAATATGCCATTTAGGAACTCATTTTTAGTCGGAATTATAGATTTGCTTTTTGAGCGCGATGATGACCATATCGAAGTCTGGGACTGGAAATCTAATGCAATAACAAATGAACAAATTGGCGAAGTCGCTGCGAGTTATGTTCCACAGTTAGAATTTTACTCATATCTCCTTTGGCGACGCTTCAAGAATGTCAAAAGCATAACTTGCCGCTTAATTTTTACAAATATTGCAAGCGATGATAATAGTGATTGGTGCTTTACATACAAAATTGATTCTTCAGAATTTGCCCAATTAAATGAAAGAATTGAAACAGATTTTGATGAAATTTTATTACTTTAAAAGTTTAGAAATTTTACAAACATTTTATAGAAAAAAATGGAGAGAAAATTATGAATTCACGAATCGAAAAAGATTCAATGGGTGAGATTGAAGTCCCTTTTAACGTATATTGGGGAGCACAATCGGCAAGGTCTTTGATACATTTTGATATTGGAACGGAAAAAATGCCACGCGAAATTATTCGCGCTATCGGCATTTTGAAAAAAGCTGCTGCTATGACTAATAATCAGCTTGGAACTTTGAGCTCTGAAAAGTTAGATTTAATCACACAAGCTGCCGATGAAGTAATTGCCGGCACTTTAGATGCTCATTTCCCGCTATCAATCTGGCAGACCGGTTCCGGCACCCAAACGAATATGAACGCAAATGAGGTGATTTCAAACCGTGCTATCGAAATTGCAGGTGGCGTAATGGGCAGCAAAAGCCCCATTCATCCCAATGATGACGTTAATAAGTCGCAAAGTTCAAACGATACTTTTCCAACTGCAATGCACATAGCCGCTGCTGAAATTTTGAATAATAAATTAATTCCGTCGGTGCAAGTATTGATGGATACATTGAATAAAAAAGCTATCGAATTTGATGATGTTATCAAAGTAGGGCGAACTCATTTGATGGATGCCGTACCGCTTACTTTAGGTCAGGAATTTTCGGGCTACGTCAAGCAATTGGAAAACGGCATCGAGAGAATCCGTTTAGTAATGCCGGGCTTGTTAGAATTAGCACTCGGCGGAACTGCCGTTGGCACGGGTCTAAATGCACATCCGCAGTTCGCCGTCAAATCAGCCGAAGCTATTGCATCGCTTACAGGACTGCCATTCGTCACAGCGCCAAATAAATTCGAATCACTTGCTGCTCATGATGCTCTTGTGTTCGCACATGGAGCGCTGAAAACATTGGCTGCATCGCTCATGAAAATTGCTAATGACATTCGTTGGTTGGCTTCGGGTCCACGATGTGGCATCGGCGAGCTAACTATTCCCGAGAACGAACCCGGTTCGTCAATTATGCCAGGAAAGGTCAATCCTACTCAATCCGAAGCTATGACAATGGTCGTCGCTCAAGTTATGGGAAATGATGCCACAATCAATTTCGCCGGAACTCAAGGCAATTTCGAGTTGAACGTTTTCAAACCCGTTATGATTTTCAATTTCTTGCAAAGTGCCCGCTTGCTTGCTGATACTTGCGTTATGTTCAACGAGCATTGTGCTGTCGGTATCGAAGCGAATAGGGCTCAAATTAGTCATTTTGTGAATAACACCTTGATGCTCGTTACTGCACTCAATCCTCATATTGGATATGACAATGCCGCAAAAATCGCAAAACATGCTCATCATCACGGAAAAACTCTGAAAGAAGCTGCGATTGAGCTTGCAATCTTGAGTGAGGAAGATTTTGACAGACTTGTGAATCCGGCTGATATGCTCGGTCCGAATATTAAATAATGATTATCACGTTTTTTTTGATATATTTGCGGAATAGTTCAACTGTTCCGCATATTTTATGATTGAATACAAAAATATTTCCTTAGAAAATTTAAATACATTTGCTATTGATGCAATTGCTTCATCGTTGCTCGTTATCGAATCGGAAAGTGATTTGATTGACTTATACGATAGTGGATTTTTTGAATCATCCGGCTTCATTGTCCTGGGCGGTGGGTCTAATATTGTTTTTGTTGATGATATTGTCCAAAATCCGATTCTGAAAATTGAAATCAAAGGGCTGGAAATTGAAGATTCGTCAGATTCGAGAACGATTACGGCAGGTGCCGGTGAAAATTGGCACGAATTTCTTGAATTTTGTATCCGCAATGAATCTTACGGGATGGAAAATTTGGCACTTATTCCCGGAACTGTTGGAGCCGCACCAATCCAAAATATCGGTGCTTATGGCGTCGAACAAGAAAATTGTTTCCTCTCGCTGAGAGCATTCGATGTCAAATCGGGGCAATTCATCACTTTTGACAAGGATGATTGCAAATTTGCTTATCGTGATTCATTTTTTAAAAGACATAAAAATCAATATATCATAACATCAGTGTCGTATCAACTTTCTAAAGAATTTGAGCCAAATATTTCATACAAGGATTTGAGCGATAGATTTGATGGTGTTTCACTAAATAAAATTACTCCAATTGAATTATTTGAAGCAATTTGCGATATCCGCCGCAGAAAAATCCCATATCCCGAAAATATTCCGAATGCGGGCAGCTTCTTTAAGAATCCTGAATTGAATCTTGAATTCTATTATTTATTGAAATCTAATTTTCCCGATATTGGTGGATTCATAAATGGTGATAAAGTTAAAGTTCATGCAGGAAAGCTAATTGATTTAGCCGGACTGAAAGGGCACAGAATGACGAACTCTAATATTGGAGTATCGGATAAACATGCTCTGGTGCTTGTTAATAACGGCGGAGGAAAGGGTAGAGAAATATTTGAGTTATCCGAATTTATCATTGATACAGTCAAATCCAAATTTGGTATCAAGCTCGAACGAGAAGTAAATCTTGTTTAAGAGTGTTATTTCATTTTTCTTAAATTCAATTTAACCGCAAAGTTCACAAAGAATATGCAATGTCACGTCAGTTTGTAACAAAGACGTAACACATGAATCGCAGAATTTACTTATGGCAACACAACAAATTTGTTCTTGTTCGCAAAAACTTCGATACCTTCTGAGTTTGTGCCGCTGACTTCATAAGTATAAATGCCCGGTGGAATAAGTGCTCCGTGTCTGTCTCTACCGTCCCATTCAACACCACCATTGCCGTTGTTTTCCAACAAGCTGATTATTTCTACTCCGTCGAGGCTCATGATTTTGACGGTAGCGAATTGAGTCAAATTCGCAAAAAATATCTTTGGCTCTTCGGAAAGTACAATCGGGTGCGGGAAAACATAAGGGTCTATAAGGTCGTCCGATGAAATCACGAAACCGAGTGTATTGCCCGGACCCTTTGTAATTGGAGTGCCGTCAGTGGAGTTGATATTATACGCTGATATTGTGTAGTCAAATCCCCTCGCTCCTCTGTCTCTCAGACTTTGGCTTATATTGAGCAATACTAATGTGGAATCTGTATTGCTGCGTTCTGCAAATAGAACTTCGCCGAAGGGCTTCATCACATAATTTGCCCTATTTGATGAGCTTTCCAATTCAACAGCTTCCGAAAATTCTAATTGCAATAAAGTTTGCGATAAAAAGATGAGTTTAACCAAAAACATTTCGTCTTCGAGAGGCTCAGTGCTATAAGTGAAAAATGTAGAATCTGATGTCACTAAATTATCAAATCTATCCAAAAAAGGATTAATCACGAGTTTATAGTTTTTATTCGGTTCAAAATTAATAGGAAATGTAACGAGAGCGACTGAATCATAGCTTGTAATTGTGCTCGAGCTTGCTGATAAGTAATTACCTTCATCGTCAAATAAGAGAAAGATGCCGGCTTCGATATGATTATGAGGTAAAAATCCGCTGAATACTACCTCTACGACATTCTTATCGGTGCTTTCCGCACTTATAAATTTTGCTGGAGCAATAGCAGTGATAGTTGCAACATCTGTGTAATCACTCAATTTGTCGGGCTTAGTGGAATTGAAGCTTCGCAAGACAAATTCGTAAGTACCGCCTGGTGTCAGCCCTTGAATTATCAGTTCATTAAAGGTAGTTTCTTTTATCAAAATTGCATTCACATTATTGCCATCTTGAACTAACTGATACACCAAATACATTTCGGCATCATCCATCATATCCCAAGTTAATTTGCCGCTTACGGCGTCAAGTGCTACACCTTTGAAATTGGTTGGCATTTTGGGACCGTCGAATCCCTTGCGGTACTCGAAAAAGCGCATCGAACTGAATGTCGTGAATCCGATTTCATTCATGCCATTTCCATCTATATCTGCGATTAATGCTGAATTGGACAACGTTGACGGGTACCACCAGAATTTTTCAAATTCCTTGCTTTGCTTGTTATACCTGTAAACATAAAGGTTCGGGAAAGGTGAGAAAATTATCTCATCGCCCGGTTCGCCATCCAAATCTCCGCTTGCAATACCATTTCTGTAGCTGAAAAGTGTCCTTACGAAGCCTTGTTTCACGCCATAAAAATGTTCCTTCCAAATTTCCTCGTAGCTGTTATGTGCAGTTGATTTCAAAACTCGTGCTGTCCAAATATTCGACGGAGCCTCATTATTTTGGAACAATATTTCCGATTCGGCAAACATATGGATGATTTCCGGAATCCCGTCGCCGTCAATATCGGCTGTCGTCAGGAACTGATTTGAATTTGATTTTTTTGTAGAATCAACCCATTCAATGTTGAAAGTTCCGTTTTCGTATTGATATATAAGCACATTGCTATTTGTGTTCACAAAGCATAATTCTAATTTCCCGTCACCGTCCAAATCAGCAATTGCAGAATTTCTTGTGATTGGTACATTCCTCAGATTTTCCGGCAATTCTGCAGTTGTTTTAATTTTGTATTCGCCGTTTACATTCTCATACACAAGATAGTGGCGGTTCTCGACTTCGTAACGATACCCGATTAAATCTTTTTTACCATCGCCGTCAAGGTCATACATTTGTTCGCCCCAAAACGAAGTTCCGACCGGATTCTTGAAAACTTGTTTAGCAAAAGGATTATCGCCTAAGAAATTTCCTTGCTCCGAAACGGAATTAAATTGGGCAGTTGCAAAAATTTCAGGAATACCATCGCCGTTCGAATCACCCATACCGACAGGTATCCACGCCGCTACTGATGTATCTCTGAGCACGAGTTGACCGGATTGGTACTGATAAATTTTAGTCGTCCCGATATTTAAACTTGACAAATCATTTACAACAAATACCGGATTGCCGTCGCCATATAAATCATAATGATTGTTATTTATGTATGAGCGATGAATCGAATAGGGTTTTGGGTCGAAATTTTCAGTCGTCCAAACATCATTTTCAACCGAAAATTCGAATTCTCGAGTCAAAGTATCTCCGGAATTTGTAATCACTTCAGCTATTGCTTGATAATTTTGCCCGGGAGTTAGCCCTGAAAATATTTCGATGGAATGATAAATGCTCTTATGTTTGAATTGCTTCAGATATGTATATTCATCACTTTCATTAGCTCTGAATTTCACTGTCATCGTGCCTTTTTTGGATGTTTTGGCACCGATTAATATCACTCTTTTATCATTTGCAAATGCCGACACGACGTTGAGATACTCAAATTTGGCGCTATCATTTTCATTTGTAATATTTATAGTTATCCTGCGTTCGATTGTCTTCTTATTTTTGAGATTTACATATAATGACACATTATATTTTCCGGTCATTAAATTGCTAATATCAATTGAGCCGAGTTTGTCGTTGATTTTTTGACGATTGTCCGTATAAACATCTGTCCAAACTTCCGGCAAAATTCCTCTGCCAATTTTGATTACATAGCTATCGAAAAGGGGAGTAGCAACAGAACCGTAAATATCAATAATTGGTGTTCTATCTGCGTAAAATTCAGTTTCATTTGTTGGGGAATCAATCATAAATACCGATGAACCGACAAAATTAACTGCTTCGTAAGCATCTAAAATTCCTGCACCGAAAAATACATCCCAACCTTCATCACCGATGTCGTAAGATGTTGCCGCTAAAATCCCATGAATTTCGCTCGGTTTCAAAGTCGGGTCAATTTCAAAAAGCATCGCCACAACAGCCGAGACGTGCGGAGCGGCAATTGAAGTACCCGAAACATTGGCATAGCCGCCACCTGCGACAGTTGTCATGACTTGTTCGCCCGGGGCAACTAAATCTATGAAAGAACCGTAGTTGCTTCTGCCATATCTGCCACCCATGGAATTCGTTCCTCCCACGTTGATAACCTCAGGATATATTGATGGATAATGCTCACCAAACCAGCCTGTATTTCCGGCAGACGTTATCATGACACATCCGGCATTGTAAGCAAATTTGATTGCATCGTACATTATGGGCGATTCGTAGCGCTCACCAAAGCTGAAATTCAGGACTTTTGCACCGTTCAGCACAGCATAAATGATAGCTTTCGCAATGTCATCGGCTTCGGCATTGCCCGATATATCAAACGCTTTAGACGTCAAAATCCTTGCACCGGGTGCTACACTTGCTATGCCAATTTCATTATTAGTAGATGCTGCAATTATACCCGATACACTTGTACCATGGTCGCCTTCATCTTCGGGAATTGGGTCGGGGTCTCGATAGTCACCGAAATTTACCACATCTTGGTCCACAAAATCGTAGCCTATCACATCATCAATAAAGCCGTTTCCATCATTGTCAATCCCGTCCAAATCGCCCGAAACACCGTTTCGGATTTCATTCACACTCCAAGCATCAAATCGTCCGTTACCATTTATATCCTCTTTCGAATTTATCCACAATCCGCCAATCAAATCGGGGTGTTCAAAGTCAATACCTGTATCAATTACGCCGACAATTACGCCTTTGCCGTCAGCCTTTTCCCATGCTTTTAGAGCATTGACTTGCTTCAAATTCCACTGTTGAGAAAATAGTGAATCATTTGTTTGGGCGATTTTATTAATGGAATAAATATGATTGGGCGTAATGCTAATGAGGCTACCATCATTTTGGAATAATTCATTCAATTTTTCAAATTCGTCTCTTGTAACTTTTACTTCGTAATAATTGCCAAGCAATCTAAGCAAGTTTTGAGCTTCCGCACTCATTAATTGGTCTGAAATTTTTTCGGTATTAATCATTTCGCTCCGAAAAACTTTCTTCACTTCTAAATCGAAATTAACTGTAGCGAACCTTTGCTTAAGATTGCCATTGTATTTGATGATGTAGGAGTTACTTTCTGCAGATTGAAGTTCAACTGAGGGATTTAAATGAATTGATAATGCCACAATTGCAAATGCAATTAAAAATCTTATGTTCATGCTCATATTTACTCGCGAAATAATAAAAGAGTGCCATCACTTAAGACGTAATGGCACTCAAAAGTTTTATAGAAAATGAAAAAAATTATTTTTTGCTCAATTTCTTTACTAAATAATTGTCATTTTTGCAACTGATTTCATACTGGAATTCCATTCCATTGTATCCTTCGTACATAATGTCAACGCCGTATTTGCCTTCGCAGAGTTCTTTAAACCAAACGTAGCCGTTTTCGACTGTACCTTCGCGTTCAACTTTGCCATCTTTCCAAAGTCTGACCTTAGCACCGTTTAACGATTCTTCAGAATCGGCATCTTTAACAGCGATTTTGATTTGAGCATCGCAACATTTTCCACCTTCGAGTTTTTTATCAATTGTGATGTCTTCGTTGCAATTTACGCTTGTTTGAAATTCAATTGTTTGATAGCCTTCTTTCATCATCACAACTTTATAGCTTCCTTTGCACATGATTTTGCCTGTAGAAGCGGTACCGTTTTGCGTTTCCAAAGTTTTCTTTACTGTATTGTCTTTAATCAACTTGATTTTAACTCCGCTCAAAGGATTGCCATCGGCATCTTTTACGATAAAATTGATAGTGTTGTCGCAACATTCAGTGTTGTTTTTTGATTCCAATTTGATAGTTTTTTCAACAGCTTTATCGCAATTTTCGATATAAACATAATCTTCAACAACTTTGTAATTTTCAGCAGCTACGCGAACCCAGTATTTGCTCATGCAAAGCTTAGTGAATTCGACACTACCGTCATTGCCGCTTTTCTTAATGTCGTAGAATTTATTATCAGCGCGTGTGATTTTGACTTCTGCGTTGGCAATTGGAGTGTTTGTAGTTTTATCAATTACAGTCAATTTCAACACTCCGCAACAATCTTCGCCTTGGTCTTTAACCAAAGTCTTATTGTATTTAATATCTTCTTCGCATCCGAAAGTATGATGGAATTCAAACGGTTTGAAACCTTCGCTCTTGATTAATATACTATATTTTCCTTTGCAAAGTTCAGCGAAATAAACATAACCGTCATTGCCGGTTTTCCCTTCTTTTGCAACTTTCCCATCACGGTAAAGCAGTACTGTTGCATTAGCTAAAGGATTATTGGCGTCATCGCCGACAAAAATAGTCAATTTGTTATCGCAACATGCTTCATTATTGCCTTTATACAAAGTTTTTTCAACTGTAATGTTTTCTTTGCAATCAAAAATTTGATATCCCTCAACACCTTTGTAAGTGTCTTTTTGGATGGCATAGGTATATTTTCCTTTGCAAAGTTCAGCAAAAGTGATTTTGCCATTGTCATCTGTTTTACCATCATGAACAGCCTTACCATTGCGGTAAAGTATGATTTTTGCGTCCTTAATTGCATTGCCATTTTCATCACTGATTATGAAATTTAAAGTATTGTCGCAACATTCTAAGTTTTCTTCCTTGCTTAAAGTTTTGTTAACGGTAACATTTTCTTCACAATCAAAGATTTGATATCCTTCAATTCCTTTGTAGCTATCTTTTAAAATAGCGAATGTATATTTACCTTTGCATAATTCGCTATAAGTAAGTTTGCCATCTTCATTAGTTTTATCGTCTTTTACTAACTTGCCATCACGATATAAGTTCACTTTGGCATTGCTGATTGCATTTCCATCTTTATCTGTGACAACGAAATTTAGAATGTTGTTGCAACATTCATCAGCATCTTTGATTTTCATTTTAATTGTCAAATTCAAAGTGTCGCACTCAACGATTTCAAAATAATCTTCAACTACTTGGTAGCCTTCGAGAGCGAATCTGAGCCAATGTTTGCCGGCACATAATGCACCAAAGTTTTGCACGCCTTCGCCATCAGTATATTTCTTTTCGCTCCATTCGTTTCCTCTTGAAATTTTCACTTCGACATTTTCGAGCGGGTCGCCGGATTCATAATCTAAAACTTGAACGGTCATATCTCCGCAGCAAGAATCTTCTTGAAGGAGTTTGAAAACAACGGGAGATTTTCCGGCTTCAGATTTATGTGCATTGTAAAATGTTTCAAAGTCTCCGGAGATTGTGGCATATTCGGCATGTCTGACTCTGTAAGTCAATCCTTCCTTTTTGATTGGGATTGATGTCAGAGTGAATTTGCCATCTTTATCTGTGATATCGCTCGCAATCAATTTGTCTTCCAAACCGAATATTTCGATATTTGCATTTTCAATTGCTTGGTCTTCGGAATTTTTCACAAAACCTGTGAAATCTTCGGTCAAAGCCGGGCTTGACGAATTGTCGCTGCATGAAACGAACAAAAAAGCAACAAGTGCTAATGCGGAAATAAGGTACTTGAAATGATGCATATTAAACTCCATAAATATATATATAAATTTAGAATTATCTTACATACACATGAAACGTAAAAAGGAAACAAAATATTTAAAATAAATTTTTAATCTGATTCTTCAATCACATCTAAGATTTCTTCCAATATCACTTCTTCAATCATATCATTAATAATTTCAGGATTTTCAGTAATTGCCATCAATTTATGTTGTTCGGGAGTTTCGTATAATTCGGGATTGAAGAATGCCTTCAGTAATTGTGCTGCAATCGGCGCAGCAACTGCTCCACCAAATCCGGCATTTTCGATAAATACACACATTGCAATTGTTGGGTTTTCTTTGGGTGCGAAACAAACAAACCAAGCATGGTCTTTGCCATGTGGGTTTTGTGCAGTTCCCGTTTTTCCGCAAACCTCTACATCGGGCATACGAGCGATTGCTGCTGTACCGCCTGAAAGATTGACCACATCGGACATACCGTTTTTGATTAAATCCATTATCTTACTGTCAATTTCAAGTTTTCTTGCGTATTGTTCGAGTGGTTCCATTTTGTTGGATAAATTATTCCGAATATGGGTCACAACGCGGGGACGGTAGTAAGTGCCACCATTTGCAATTGCTGCAGTGTAAGCCGCCATTTGCAAAGGCGTTGTGGAGATTTCGCCCTGCCCGATACCATAATTTACCATTCTACCTGAGAAATTAATCTTCCCTAATCTTTTTTCTAACCACTCTCGAGTTGGGATAAGTCCGGGATTTTCGTGAGGCAAATCTATTCCGGTTTTATGCCCGAAACTGAACATATCTGTGTATTTTTCGAACAAATCAATACCTAATCTCATTCCCAAAGTATAGAAATAAGTGTTGCATGAAGTCTGAATTGCACGTCTGGCACTTATATTTCCGTGTGCACCATGGCATTTCCAGAATCTGCCTCCGTATTGCAAACCACCACCGCAATAAATCGTGGTGTTTTCGTTAATTATCCCTTCCTGCAGTGCAGCAATCGCTATAAGCATTTTCCATGTCGAACCCGGCGGATATTGCGATTGAATTGCTCTGTTCAACATTGGTGATGCAGGGTCATTCATAAGTCCATTATACAAACTCGAAGAAATTTTGCCGCTGAAATCACGTGGGTCATAATCAGGTTTGCTGACTAATGCCAATACCGAGCCGTCTTGCGGATTGATTGCTACAACCGAGCCGCGCCTGTCTTTAAGGAGTAATTCGGCATGTTCCTGCAATCGTTTGTCAATGCCAAGATGAACATCGAAACCGTTTTTAGAAGGGATATCGCTTCTACCGTTATCAAAACTTGCAACTCGTTGCCCAAATTTGTTTACTGTTACAAACTGAATGCCCTCTCTACCTCGCAAATCACTGTCAAAAGTTCTTTCGATTCCGGATTGACCAATTTGGTCTCCTTGATATAAAAATGGACTATTTGCAAGTTGCCTTTTAGAAATTTCTCGTGTATAACCAAGCAAATGTGCCATATGACCTTCAAATTCATAAAGCCGCTTCGAATCTATCATTATTTCGATTCCGGGCAAATGGTCACTATATTCTTCAATAAGCGAAACTGTCCTGAAATCAGCATCTCTGTGGATTTTTATTGGTATGAATTTCGATGTACCTTTGTTTGCCTCATACAATTTTGATATTTCGGCAGAATCAACTTCCAATATCGAACACAAAAGTGGGATAGAGGACTGTTTGAAATCATTTGGAGTAAGAGTCACCGAAAATGAAGGCTCGTTATGCACCAACATTTCGCCATTTCTGTCAAAAACATTACCCCGAAATGGCTCTATTCTAACAGTTTTGATGGCTTGTGCTTCACTGTCTGAACGATATTTTTTGCCTTCGATTATCTGTAATTGAGCCAATCTTCCGGTGAAAACCAAGAAAATTGCTATAATGAAAACCTTTAGAAACAGCTTTCTGCCCTTATTTTCAAAAGTATTGTCTGCATATCTGAGATTAATTTGCATCTGCCGTTGATTCCGATAAACTCTTTTGATTTATGATTCTTTCCAAAATACAAATAAATGCAATTATCATTGCAGTTACAAATATTCCATCTCGATAAAAGAATTGCGAACTTGTGTAATTTGATATAAATAAGGACATGAAAACCCCGATTATCGAGTAAATAAGCGACTTTTCAAATTCACTTCTTGCTTTGGGCAACAAATTAATAGTTTTGAACACATAGAAGGTTAAAAACGAAAAATAAAATAGCGATAAAGGAATACCAAGTCTAAAAGGCAGAAACAAATAACCGTTATGAATGATAGAAGTATGTTTGGTCTGCATTCTAATCGGTTCGTAATAATGAAAATGTTTTCCAAGTCCGTTTCCACCGAGAGGGTTTTCGTAAATCAAATTCAACACCTGCTCCCATTCTATCAATCTTGACCTTAATGAAATATCATCTCTAACTTTTGTTGAAGAAAGTAATCTGTTCTTCGATGCCTCATAAAGCAGTGTAACATTATCTCTCATCAACAAAAATGCCGAAGAGCCAATAAAAATGACTAAGAATCCGATTGATAAAGCCATGCGTATCTTTTTCTGAAATGGTACAATCAAAAAAATCAGAAAAACCGACAAAACAAGTATCACCCAAAATGTCCGTGAAAAGGTACTAAATAAAAATGCAACGGACATTGCTGTAAAAATTATTGAAAAAATCCTGACTTTTACGCTCTCAGTTGTAATCAAAAATATCAGACCAACCAATGAGGCTGCTGTGTAAAGAGTTTGATTGGTACTCATCGAATGAATCAATTCATAAGCATAAACCATCTTGGCGGTGACCCTAATGTAGTAATCGTAAAGTTGATATGTGCCAACTCCGGCAATTACAATCGCAAAAACGAGTAAGACCTTCTTGATGTCAGCTTCGGTACGAACAATATCTCGGATAGGGAAGTACATTAATACAATTGCCATCATTAGTGTTTCACGCAGCCAGAGCTCAGGGTCTGCGTCATTCATTATGACAATTATCAAATTCAGGGGTATTAAGATGAAAAATGCGAGAACTAACCAATCACCAATATTTTCAGCCACTTTTTTTCTGATAACAAACATTCGATGAAAGAACCATGCAAGAATACTGCCTAAGAAATATATTGCCATCACAACATCTATAGCCGAAATTCCGCCACCGGTTGTTTGGAAGAAAATACCCGTAAGTGCCAAAAGCGTATAAAGCCAAATTTTCGGCTTTACTGTGACAAAGTAGAATAGTGGGGCAATTGCAATAACCGGCAAAACATAAAGCATGACATCAAAATAAACCGAAGCTAATATTATCGCTGCGAAAAAAATACTCGAAAGGATAAGTCCGACAATCAGCAATTTATCTGAGAACAAAAACTGCTTTTTATGAGCATCAAGCATTTGCATTTCTTAGCTGCCGATAGAACGTAATTGTGTTCTGACATTTTGGAAACCACGAAGTAGCACGAGTATGAATATCGAAAATATAAAAGCTCCAATAAATGCACCTGCTACTATAAACATTCGCTTTGGCTTTTCCTTGCGTTCAGCCGGGACTGCAGCATCTAATACGAACAAATTCTTCACTTTTTTAATCTCGTCTAATTTAGTTTTTTCGACCATTGGCAAGATAAACGCTTTTACTTTCGAATATGTTTCGAATTCAGTGAATAATCTCAAGTATTCTATACCTTCTTCAGCGGCGTCTTCGAGTGAAAAATTACCTGCAAATCCGGGCTTAGTTGTTACTTCAGCGATTTTTTTCCGAGTTTGCTCCTTGAGCGTCAGAATTGATTTTGTCATATAATCATCTTCGCCCAAGTATGATTTGTAATATTCGTATGCGATGTCATTCTTTATTTCTTCAGCTTTCAAATCCGATAAAGCCTTGCTCATGGCTGACGCTTGGTCGGTTGGGGAGAAAATCAAAGTACGACGGGAGAATTTTTCCAATGTATCGGCAATAAATGAGATTACCGAATCGGTAGCATGAATCTGCTTATTCATGAAATGCAAATTGAAAGCGGCTTCTTCGTTGAATAGCTTTGTAGCCAAATCATTTGCAACTTCACCAAATCGGTTAGCTATATCGGCTGCTCTTTGAGGGCTTTCATCAATAATACTGATGTAATAATTCCCTTCCTTTTCGTAAGTAATGTCCAAATTCTCATTGAATTTCATTCGGATTTTTGACATCATAGTATCAGGAATATCATACACTCTTGGCAAATCAAACTCTTTGATAATGGAATCAACTACAGTCCGGCTGTGAAGTATTACTATGAATGAGTAACCTTCGCCGGCTTGACCGCCCAATTTGGTCAACCCGAAATCTTTGAGTGTCGAAGAAATTGCACCCATCGAGCCGCCCATCATACCATCATTCGATTGAGGAGGTACCAAGTTTACTGTTGACTTGTATTGATTTGGTATCAAAAGAGCTACCCAAATTGATATTCCGGTTACTACCAAGGTGAATATTAATATAAACCACTTGTGCTTTAATAAAAATGCTAAGAAGAGTATCGAAGAGAACTCCTCATTTTTTTGATTCAATTCAGTTGACATATCCTCTCAGATAAATTAATTTTTCATAACATCAAAAATAGTCATTTTAACGATTACTTTAAAGGACTGTCTAAAATTGGTGGTTTTTTATAATCACGTTCGCTATTTCTGATTTCAACATCTTCGAACAATAAATCGCCCGAAACTATTGATACACCTAAGTATTGGTCGCCACCGGTTATGAATGGCGATATTACCGAAGGTGAAAGAAAATTATGAACGTAGTTACTGTTGCCCATCAAAAGTACGTCCTTGAAAGATTGCACATTTACGCCCGACAATTCGCCACCGCGAATTATTTCTCGTTTGCCGTCGGGAAATACCTTATATGCTTCCACAATTGTAATTACGTTGTTGCCCGTTGCAGGTTGGTAAGCACCGTATGCAATCCTGAATAATGTCGTAAATAATATATTTTGATTCAAAAGCTTTGTGACCACAATCCCGTAAGGCAATTCTCGTGCTTTGCAAAGTTCCATCATTCGGTTGATTAATGAATCACTGCTAACGGAATGCTCTTTATCACTTGTGAAAATAATGTTCGATAGCATTGCCGAGCCACCCCTTTTATGTGCATTGGATTGCTTAACCCGGCGAGTGGGGATACGTTCCGATAGCAAATTCTTTAGATAACCATTTTCAACTAAACTGACTTTGCTTGGTTTCAATCCATCGCCGTCAAGTTCGAAGCTACCGAGTAATCTTGTGTCGTACATTCTTTCGCTGTTTGGGTCGGCGGTTACACTCAGGAATTCTGGCAGAACGCGTCCCCCGATTTTATTTTGGAATGCCCCGAAACGGTCATTAAACGCAGTACCGCCTTCTGCAAGTGGAGCGCGTTGAGTTACGAAGTTTGGTGCGAAAGCTTGCCCAATCAATTCTCCAGCCGCTGCATCCGAGAAAACGACGGGTCCGGCATAAGGTTCATCCAAGGGTACAGATTTTGACATTTTGTTCAAAACATCGGCAACAGATTTCACTGCTTTCATGAGCGAATCTGCTGATGGCAAGTCGTTCGGGGTTTTGCCTAATGCCGTATAAAAATTCGTAAGTGGCATTCCGTCATTTGCCTGTGTGAATGCAACTACTTCCAATCCTGTGTAATAATCAGTCGTGATATATTCCGTTCCTTCACTGTTTACGTAATAAACTTTTTCCGGCAAATATTCGATTCCGACTGTTGAATTTATTATATCTGGATAATTTCTGAATGAGTGCGATAATTTTTTCGCCAAATCTTCAAATTTTTTGGTTTCAAATGGCGGAGTGTTTTTGATGATTTTATTTTTCGTGGGTGCTGTTTCCAAGAAGTCGGGAATTGTATCGCGTCTCATCAAGCTCTTGAGTATCGCTTCTTTTTTAGAGTATAATTCCGCAGCTTGTTTGTAAGCAGCATCTGTAGCAAGCCATAGCTCACGTCTCAATGTCGAATAATCAAGCTCAATCGGGATTTGACGATTTCTGAAATTTTCCTCATCATCGCTACTGCCGAAAAAACTCAGTCCAACATCGAAAAAGTTTGTATTATCGAACTTGTAATCGCCAACTCGCACTCCTACATTGAGTAGAGCGTAACTCATGTTGTTCGATTCTGTCAACAGACCATAATCCGATTTTACATTATAAACTTTGCGAAGTCTAAGCGAATATTCTATGTAATAGGGCGCTCTGATTGATTCCAATTTCAGTTTCTTAAGCGAACGTGAAATTTCGTCCCTAAGTGCGTTCATTATTTCATCGTCATTTTTGGTATCGTTGATTAAGGATAGGCTGAATGTGGTATTAATCAAGAATATAACAATTATCAAAAATATTTTATTCATCAAATTTTCCGTTATTTTTTATTTGTTTACAATTTAAACTGATTAATTGGCTTTGTTCGTCAGAACTGGTGAATCCAGAATTGGCGGTTTTGCTTGAGATTTTGACTTCTTTTGCACTTCAATTGTGCTTACGAGCAAACTTGGCGAGCATGCTGAAACCGGAACTCCGCCGGATTCGGCTCCGCAAATACCATTGAAAATGCCCATGTCATCACCGGTTGCAATTATATTAGAAAAAGTTGTAAGCGGAGTACCAATCAAGTCAACTCCACGTACAAGCTCGTCCGGTCTGCCGTCTGCATATACTTTATATACAACCAATGGTGTAACATTGAAAGCATTCGGAATTGTACGCGATGTGAATGTAAAACCTCCGGAAACTTCTACGAATAATAGCCCGTAATCTTTATTTTGCTTTTTGATTTCTTCGCGAAGATTTTTCCGCAAATCATCATTACTAACAGTTTGCGTTGAAGTTACAATCATATTTGATTGGCGCGATACAACTTGAAATCCTTGTTGTCTTCTGCCATGTCCGTTAGAGTACGAAAACCCTTCGATAGGTGAGCGTGACATTAGGAAGTTGCTGAAAACGCCATCTTTGACTGTGACTACTTTATTTGCAGTTACGCCTTCGTCATCATATTTATAATATCCGGAAAGAGGAGTGCCATTCAATTCACTTTTTGTTGGGTCGAACACAACATCTATAAATTCGGGTAGAATTTTTCGCCCGATTGATTTTTTGAAAGTTTGGCTCGAATTCGGGTCTTTTTCTCTGTGCCCTTCAACTCTATGACCGAAAATCTCGTGAAAAAACACACCTGCTGCTTCACCAGACAAAATTGCCGGACCCGTGAAAGTTTCTGCCATTGGTGCATTTCGCAATTCATTCAATAACACAATCATATCATCAATATCTTTTGCGATTTGCTCTTTGCTTGGTAATTCATCGGGAGTAAAAGCAAAATAGCTCCGATACAAAGGCAAAGTCATCCCGTCATCGGCTTTGGTGTATGCATTCACAAAGATTCTTGCACTTGTTTCAGACCAATTCATTTTGCTACCTTCGGTGTTGACGTAGTATTTATGCTTAATTTCGGTATTGAAACGAACTGATGCCCCAAAAATTAGCGGGTGTGCGTTGAACATACCCGATAATTCACGTGCTGCATTGCTCCATTTTACTGTATCTACAGTAAATCCGAGCCTTTTACCCGTATATAAAACGGGTTTTTCTCGCGAAAAATCAGCAGATGAATCTTCCTCAGCCACTTTGACCGCTTTGTTTGTTATCGCTTTTTCATATCTTTCAATTGCATTCTTGAAACGCCTGTCGGTAGCAAACCAAATCATATTTCTTATCGCTTCTTCATCGGTTTCTAAGGGCAAAGTTATTGCACCGCCGGAACTTCCGAAGTTGAACGGGTTACCGCGAATAATGTGAGTATTATCGAAATCATAATCTCCAACCCGCAAATCAATATCCAAAACTCGAGATTTGTTTTCGCCGGAACTCAAAATTTTACCAAAACTAGCTACAATCGCCGTTACTTCGACATCTGTGATGTTATAGGAGATGAAATAGGGCGGAAATTCCTGCTTTTTGAGTTCATTTATGCTTCGCTTTATCTCAGTCTGCATCGCTCGGAAAACCGCTTCTTCAGCGTTTATACGGCTCATACCGAATGCCGTCAACATCAAAGTTATTATTAATAATTTTTTCATAATCATACCATTTATATTTAATTTATTTTCTAAACTTGTTCATTTTTAGTTACTCTCGCCACTAACATCTCTATAACGGCTGTAATCAAAGTCAGTAACAAAAATAATTGCCATAATTCTGTACCGACCCTCGCTTGGCTGAGCCCTTGGTCTATTTCATCAATATCTTCAATAATATTCAAATTATTGTTTGCAAGCAATCTTGTGCGTACCTGACCGGAAATTTTTGTCATATCAGTCTTCATAATTTCGGATTCTGTACTATTATGATTGACGGCAATTTGGGTTATAAAGTTACCTTTTTCATCAAAAATTTGATAAAGCCCTTTGACAGTCATGTTTTCGAGCGAGACTACCGCACCGGATGGTAAATTGACTACATCACGGAAAAATTCGTTCCCATTCGGGTCAACGATTCTGAAGCGATTAGTTCCCGCATATCTCTTGGGTATAATTATATTCGCCGAACTGCCAATAATTGATTCAATCGCTTTGTCCGATGATGATGTAAGTAATATCATACTGCGGTGTATCAATGCCGGAAAAATTCCTACAAATGGGAAATCGCTCCATTGTGTTGTGGGTTTTACTCCGAAGTAGTAAACTTTGCCATCGCCAACTTCATTTTCTACGAAAAATACGCCATCGGTAGATTTGATAATCGTTCTGCCACCGTCAACTTTCACTGTTCTGTAAATTTTTGGAGATTCAACATTTTTCGCCTCTGATTCATCTTTTTTGAACACATTATCAAAAATCGGATGCGATGATTCGACTATAGTAAAGCGTCCCGGTTTGCTTGATTCAAAAACTATTTCAGTTGAATTTCCCAATCCGAGCTTTGATGTGAAATAAGATAAATCTGCCATATTTTGAACATTCACAGGGAAAACCATAGCCGCACCGCCATTTTCGACATATTGCGTAATTCGGTCAAAATCGGCTCTTGCATAATCGCCACCTGCTAAAATCACCAAGTCAAAAGAGACGAGGTTTTGAGATGCAAACAACTGTGGACTCACTACTGTAAGCGAAGTTTCATTTTTTTCGTCAGATGCTCTCAATACATTTTCGACAAAGAACACATCCGTTGGGTCACCTGCAATCAAAATTCGGGGTGATTCGGGAATATGAAAACCGAAGAAATTCGTATTATCATAATCCAGTACATCATTCTCGGTCATTATAGTTGCTTTGATTGGTCCGCGATTTTGAGGTGGAGCTGCAATTGCAACCGCAATACTTTTTCCTGCCGGAACGTCAATCGCACGCTGAGCCACACGTTGGTCATTGTACATCATGCTGACTACAGCGCCCTTTATGTCCGTATTTGAGCTATTGCGAATGTATGCTTCGACTTCTACGGGACGATTTGGAACGAATATACTGCTCAAAAGGTTTAGCGAATCTATGCTCAAATTATTCAACGATGCTTTGGAATTTGCCCCGACAGGGATTAAAAAGAAGCTCACTGACGGGTCTTTCATCTTGATAGAATCAAACTCTGATGTTTCAAACACATTTGATTGGAAGTCTGAGATTATGAAAATTTCTTTGTTCAAATTTTTTGCATCTTCCAATATTATTTGGGCAAATTTAAGACTATTATCCAACTTTGCCGGAAGTGGTGTGATTTTGATATTATTCAAATTTGATTCGATTAGTTCTGTGCTGGTCGCAAAGGAGTTAAGTACGTCGAATTGATTGTTTGCCATTTCGAAAAGTGCAATTTCATCACCTTCGTTCATGTTTTGCATCAGTGCTCGAACTGCATTTTTCGCCTGATTCAATCTATTGCCGTATTCATCCGATATATCCATACTAAATGAATTATCAACGATGATGACTACGCTCGATTTGGCATATGATTCAAAAAAGGGGAGAGTACCTTCGATAGTTGGTCTGGCAAATGCTAAAACTGCAAAAATGATAATTAAAGTACGAAGAATCAGCAACAGAATTTGTTTCAGTTTGAGTTTGCGAATTTTTGTCTTTTGGAGCTCTTTGATAAATTTTAACGTAGAAAAGTCCACCGTCTTTAACTTACGGAGATTCAAAAGATGTAGTAGTAATGGGATACCTGCTGCTACAAGGCCTATTAAAATCAAAGGATTCAGAAAATTCATTTATTCTTCTGTCTTATTCTCATTTAGTAATAAAATTAATAGACGAATCAATCCTTCTAAATTATAATCATCATTGATTGTATTGCAAATTAAAATCAAAGTGCTTTCTCGTAAACGCGATATTTTTTGTAAACTTTTCCGTTCATTGAAGTAGTCAAACCTTTGTTCATCATCTCGTTATCTTCCAAAATCCATGATGCTTCTGCGTCGTTCAACTTCAATTTGTCGGCTCTTTCGCCCGATTCGTAATATAATATTGCGTCAAGTCCGAGCTTCTGAAATTCGGGTAAAACGCCCAACACCATGATTCGCACTCTATTGATTCTGCGTTTTTTAGTCAACATATGCCAAATAGCACCAATCATACTTCCACTACGATTGTATTTAAACACTTGATTCAAATCGGGCAGCGCAATATGAAAACCTGCCGGTTTGCCCTTGACATCAATAATGAATACTAAACTTTGTTGTGCTATTGGTTTCAAATCTGAAGCCAAAAAGTCGAATTCATCATCAGTCATCTTCACAGCACCCCAATTTGGTTGCCAAGCTTGATTATAGATTACTTTGAGTGTTTCAATATCTTCAAGAAATTGCTTTTTATTTTTAAAATTCACTTCTCTTACTGTGACTTTATACTTTTCACGCAAAAGTCCTTGCAATCTCTTCATCTTATCAGTTGCGAAATCCCTATAATGCAACTGGTAAGCAAATAAATCCTTCACTTTGGCGAATCCCGCGTTTTCTATTATTTTCGGATAATATCGAGGATTATAAGGCATTAGTATCTGCGGACTGTCGTCAAATCCTTCAATCAATGTTCCTATTTCATCATTAATTGATGGATTTAGCGGTCCTCTCGCATGAGTCAACCCTTTCGATTTGAGCCAATTCGCCGCTTGTGCGAATAACAAATCTGCTACTTCTTGGTTATCAATGCACTCGAAGAATCCAAAGAAGCCCATTTTATCTTCGTGAACAAGATTGTGATTGTCGTTTTTGATTGCTCCAATTCTACCAAGCACTTTGCCGTCGGATTCGACCATGAACAACTCCATTTCGGCATGTTTGAAGAACGGATTTTTATCCTTACTGAGCAGTTTGATTCTGTCGGCAATTATTGGCGGTATGAAGTATTTGTCGTTATGATAAAAATTCCATTGAGATTTGATGAATTTCACCAAATCTGATTTTGTTTTAACTATTTTGACTTCCAAATCCATTTTATAAACTCCGTTTACGTTGATTTTAAAATAATTTCTTTCAAATGAGGAAATTCAAGAATGAGTTTTTCGGGGTCAGCAAGTTCAAAATCAACATATTCAAACCCGGGAGCTACTGTACACGCAATCAGTACGAAGCTGTCTTCATCGGCTATTTTTGCAGTAAACCATGTGTCTGCCGGAATGACTATCTGTGGCAATTGCCCTGATTTGACATCAGTGCCAAGTATCATTTTATCTACTTTCCCATTTGGATTGATTATTTCAATAATTGCCGGTGAGCCGTCATGGAAGAACCAAATTTCATCTCCACGCACTCTGTGTAATTTGGAAATATCATTGCCTTCCAATAGGAAATAAATTGATGTCATCAAACTCCGTTTTCCGGTAAAGCCATCAGGCAAATCTTCAGATGATACGGAATATTGCGACTTAAATGTCTCGACAAAATATCCGCCCTCAATATGTTTTTGCATATTGAGAGCTTCGATGTATTCGCTTGCTTTTGTATTCACACTATTTCCCGTAATACGGTTTGCCGTCTTTAATCCATTTCGGAGCTTCTTTGCCCAAAACGTAGTGGTCGAACCACTCTTTCATTTTAATTTGCCAATCCAATTTGTTTTCGTATTTTCTTGGATGGTGAGGCTCTTTGTTGTATTCTACGAGCACACAAGGTTTGTCTAATCTTCTGAGTGCAAGATACATTTCTACCCCTTGCGAAAAAGGGACTGCTTCATCTTCGTTTCCATGTAAAATCAATAGAGGCGTGTTGATTTTTGGGGCAAGAAACACTGGTGAATTATTCATATAAGCATCCAAAGAATCCCACAAGTTCCCACCGATACGGCTTTGCTGAGATTCGTATTGGAATTGTCGGGCAAGCCCGCTTTCGGTTCTTATCTGACTATAAGCACTCGTCATATTGCCTACAGGAGCTCCTGCTGACGCAGCTTTGAACATATCCGTTTGGGTGATAACAAATGCTGTTTGGTATCCTGCCCATGAATGCCCTTGAATACAAAGTCTATCGGGGTCAGCAATTCCACGGTCAATCAGCACTTTGAGTCCCGAAAGAATAGCATCGGTTGCATCATATCCCGGGCGTCCCGTTTTGTAAACAACATCCGGTACAAAGACTAAGTAATCGTCAGACAGATATAATTGATAAATCGGGCGATGATTTACTCGCGGTTGGTAAAATGTAAATGTTCTCGAAGAAAATCGCTCGTAATAATACACAAGCACAGGATATTTCTTTTTGGGGTCGAAATTGTCGGGTTTGATAATATACCCATCTAATGAATCTCCCAGTGGTGAGACCCATCTCACAATTTCTGTTGTACCCCATTTTAAATCCTTCATCTGAGGATTAATATCAGTGATTCTTATTGGATTGTCAAGCATTGGATTATCAGTAAACCAAATATCGGGAAATTCGTCAAAACTTTCTCGTGAGAAAATCAACTTGTTATTTTTTGACCTGCCAAGGATTTTGAATGTCTTTTCCTCGTAAAATCCCCTTCCGGTTTCTGTTGTAACGTTGATACCACCTGCAATATGCTCCTCGAAAAAGAACATGTTTGTAGATTTGGACTTTTCCGAATACACATGCACGTAAAAGGTATCTTTATTCAATATAGCTTTATTTCTCGGGTCTAAATTTGTATATCGGTATTGTAGTTGATTTTTGCGTCCGTAAGTTCCAGACATATTTATGAATGAACCCGGATCTGTAGTGAAAAATTTGTAGAAATCATATTTTTCGTTGATCAAAACATAATTGTCATCTTGAAACCAACCTCCAATACCGTAGCTGCCGGCTTCGGCAGGAATATCGTTGTCAACATCATAAAATGGTATAGGGACATTTATAGTTATGTTTGCTAAAGAATCTTTATTTGTGTCATAAATATGCCAATGTTTATTTTGGAAAAACAATACATGTTTTCCTTGAGGTGACAAATATGCTTGTTCGGCAAGTCTTGTCGCTATTTTTTTCTTGGTTCCTGTTTGCAAATTGAATACATACAAATCGAAAAACCAGCCCTTGTAGGTGATTTCCTTTTGGTAAGGAGTGTTGTCGTAGCCAATTGTGTAAATTGAATTGTCGGCAGCAACGACATTATTGCAAGACGAATCTGCCAGTTGGAAGAACCTTTTTGAACGGAGATTATACACTGATGTAAAAGTTCTATCCTTGCTCTTATTCCACCAATTAACTTGATTGGAGCTGATAAGTGGGTCATCCCAATGCCAGATGAACTCCGAAGATTTAGTCAATACCGAATCAATGTTGTAGAAAGAGTCATCAGTGTAGATGATTGCTTTAGTTTCGATTGTGTCACGCTCGGCATCAGGTTTTAGCCCGATGAAAAGACTCAGACCATCATCGCTCCATTTGGTTTTGTTATTGTATGGTATATACCAACCCTTTGGAGCAGTTTGAGGGGTCACAGCAATTTGATATTGTTGAGCCCTGATTTCTTCCCAAATCATCAAAGTGCCTTCTTTGGGAACACCTTCAGTCGTCAATGTTGAGGAAATATATCCCAATGCTTTGGTATGGGGAGTCCATGCCAATCCCGAATAGAGTGTGTTTTCGGCTTTGTTTACAGCAAATTCCGGTGCAAATACTTCGAGAAGTCTCCGCAAGTATAAGCCGTCACGTTCGCCATCAGGTGATGAAACACTATAAAAAATGTATGTGCCAGCACTATCCAAAGCATATTCGGTAACGTAATCCACCCGAATTTCAGTTTGTGAGAATAAGTGCCTAATCACAAGTTCAGAGCCAATTGGCTTCTTTTTCAATTTTTCGCTTTTTTTATCTTCATCCCCAAACTTGTGATATACACACCACTTTGAATCTTCGGAAAACTCGAAACTTTTGACATCTTTGATTTTGTCAATCCTTCCGGTCGTATTTTTAACTAATACAAAGCCATTTTTGGGCTTGTCTTTGGGTGTTTTTGCATTCTCCACTTCGAGTGATTTTGGCACCCACGTAAAGCCTGTATAGACATCGTCACGTGAAAAAACCGGTCGAGTGGCTCTTTCGATTTCAAATTTTGATGAATCAGTTGTGGATTGAATGTAGCCGATTGGGTCGCCTCTGTCAGGTGAGACGTGATATGCCACCCAAAAACCGTTTTCGCTGATAACCGGACTGTGGAGTGACTTGAATTTCATCGCATCGTCTAATGTAAACGGCTTTTTGGCGTAAGAGGGTAAGCTGAGTAAAATAAATGTTAGTATTAGAGAAATAATTCGAGAATAAACGACATATTGTTTCATATTGTTACCATTAAAATTAAAAACTTCATTTTCAAATTTAGCAAATTTCAAAATAAGTGCATTTCTTTACATAACCAAAAGAAAAATTTGCACATTTCATATTGTAATAAACAAATTAAAGTCGAAAAAATTACAATTTTGATTATATTTGTATGCGTCGTTGAGTGAAAAAGCATGAAAATGTTTTAGGAAACAGGTGAGAATCCTGTGCGGTTACGCCGCTGTAACGGAGTACGATGCAACTTATGTCGGAAGACAGCCACTACCGGATTAGGTGGGAAGGCAAGTTGCAAAGGTTGATACCGAAGCCAGAAGACAGACTCGACGATACTCATTGGAGTGTAATTTGACACAGCGTTTGCGTAAACAAACGTAATGAGAAATTGGTACCGCCAAATCGAAATGACTTACCGATTTTTCTTACGAAAAAATTTTTATATATACTTTTAGGAGTTACTATGGCTAAATTCTATTATTTTGCTGCTATATTGGTCATACTTATTGCATCTGAGTCACCTTTATCAGCACAGGGGTATTCTTATTACAGTTTGCTTGGAGTAGGGTTCACACCGGTTCATATTGTTAAATCTCCAAACGATGGTTCGATTCATGTCTTTTGCGCAGGCAAGGACGAAAATTACAATGGACAACTTGACGAAGGCGATGAATATCCTTCATGGTGGATAATCAAAGAGGTTGAATCAGCCGGTGACCCTACGTTCGAAGCTGAAAAGAAATTTGACTTTGACTCTTTTTTCAAATTTCCTAGCGGTGTCGAAGTCTTTCGTCCGGGATTCGATTGGGCAAACGATGTAGTTTATATACCGTTTGAAGGAGTCATCAAAGCTTTCGATATGATTGATTTCGATATTCATGATGACCAAGTAGCCTTTATCAATGCTACTTCTATTTCAATAGCAGGTGCACATCTTTTGTTGACCGTAACCCCGGGAGCGGGGCAAGTAGGCAAACTTGAGGTATTTAGTACTACATCAGGCCAAGTCTTGCAAAGTGTTACTGCTAAAGAAAACGTAATGCAATCAGTTTACTACCAATCATCGGCAGGCTTGTCAATTGCAATACTATCCAATGGTCCATATGGAGAAGCAAACGGAGTTGTCCAATTCGGTCCTATTAGCCATATGTCCGATTTTGAATTAGAAAACGAAGTTATTGTCGGCAATAATCCGAATCATATGATATTCAATAATGGCAAATTGTATGTATCAGTCAATGGAGAGCATAAAGTTGTCGAGATTGATGTTGAAACTCATGAAACGAGAACATTCTACACAGGCACAATAGCTTACAATGGACCAAGAGATATTTTTGTCTCGGAAGGTAAATTGTTTGTAGCCACTTATCAAGGCGATGCTCGTGTAATCAATCTCGAAACAGGTTGTGTAGATGACGTAGTATCGAACGGTTTAGGCAAAATTGAAACAGTTTTACTTGATGATGAATTCCTTTTTATGTTAAGTTCCTATAATTGGTTCTATTCAAACTCAGAGTTTATTATTATTAATAAATATTCAGGCAGTTCACCTTTAGAAGATGAGAGTGTATCTTTCCCATTAGTTGGTATTAGACCAATCGGCTCGTATTATGATGAGGTGCAGGAAGTATATCACGTCTTTTGCCTTGGTGACAATTCGCAATCGCCTTCATGGTGGACAATTGATAAGGAAGGCGTCAGTACAAATAAATTTACTTTTCCTTTAGGCAGCTTGAAAGAGCCATTCAAACCGGCTATTGATGGCGAAAATCGCACAATTTACATTCCTCATAACAACTATATCGCTTCTTATAATTTGGACGATTTCGCAATTGATGACCCCGAAATAGCTCAAATTGATGCAGTAGCACTTGATTTAGCCGGAAGTCATTTATTAGCTGCTGTCCAATTTGATGGTGCAGATTCTATTTTGGTGATTAATACCCAGTCGGGTATGGTTTTGCAACGAGTATTTGCCGGTATGAATGTTCGCGACCTCAAGTATTATCCTCATTTTGAAGAAGGGAATCCTAAGCCAATCATAAGTATGGCTGTATTGACTGACAAAGATGAATCGGGTTCAGAATCTCAATTGATGTTTGGAGCAATTAAGCATATGGAATATTTTACACTTGATAATACTGTTGATGTCGGATTGAATGCAAATCATTTGACTTTTTCACCAATATTGCAATCTCTTTTTGTCACTTCAAAAGGTGATTATTCTTTGCATCAACTTTTACTTAGTGATAATTCTGTTAGTTCAACCAGACTTGGAACACAAGGCGCCGGATATCCCGGTAAACCATACGCTATATTCGATGTTCTTTTAGTACCTACTTATAATAGTGATGTCAGGACTTTCCATATAGACGAATTTAATGGACAAGCTTATCTAGATAAAGTTCTTCCCCTCAGACACAAAATTGAACAAGTCGAAGTTGCAATGGGGTTTGATGATCCAATATCAGCACTTTTCGTCACACCATATGAATCTGACGGGTCATACTCAAGCGAAGTTATTTTTATAAATGTTTCTCCCTCATCTGTTGAAACGAATCCGAGAAGCAACAATAATGATTTGATTTATCCTAATCCAACAAACGGTAGTCTGGCTATTGTTCTAAAAGATGATAGGTACAATATGTCGAATATCAGAGTGGATATATTTAACCAATTCGGTCAATTTGTATTTTCGTCGGAAAATATTATTCCTGCAAATAATATGATTAATTTGTCGCTCCCAATCGAGAATTTGGCATCAGGAGCTTATTACATTACAGTTTCAGACGGTAGAATCAGCAAAACACAACCCTTGACTATTGTCAAGTAAATGGTATAAAAATGTTAAACTGCATTATTGATAAAGTATTTTCTTCAAAAGCCCTGTGCATGAAGTTTCTTATTATATCGCTAATGCAGTTTTTCTTTTTTTACGGAAATTCTATTGCTTACGAATCCATAGAAAGCGACAGTTCGAGAGTTGTGTTCCCGACTATCTCTGTGGTTGCGACTCGAGAAATTATGACACCATTGGCTGATTTTTCCGGAACAAGCGTTATCAATTCTGAATTCATCAATAGAATCATGCCTATGCAAATCTCTGAAATATTGAATTTTACTCCCGGAATTAAAATCAGGGATTACGGTGGCTTAGGTGGAATCAAGACTATATCTATGCGCGGCAGCATGGCATCGCAAACTGTAATAATGCTTGACGGTATAAAACTCAATTCGTCGCAGAACGGAATGATTGATTTGAACGTGATTCCGGTCTCTTTGATTGACCGAATTCTAACCACAAGCGGAGGAATGTCCGCAATGCACGGTAGCAATGCAATGGGTGGTGTGATTGATTTTGGCAGTAATTATAATTTGCAAACTTCCAAGATTATCACAAATCTTGGCAGTTTCGGTGAACGCCTCATTAGCCTTAGCGGAGGGACTAATTTGAGTGGAATAAATATTTCAGCTTTTGGGGAATATCGGACTACAAACGGCGATTATAGTCTAAATATCAATCAATACGGCAAAAAATATAATTATCATCGCGAGAATGCTGATTATTCATCATACTCTTTTGGGCTAATTTCGGGGCTTTCGCTTGATTCATCGAGCCATTTGCGATTTTCATCAATATCTAATATCGCTAATAAAGGTGTGCCCGGAGCAGTTTTGCAAGGAAGCATTGAATCTCTAAGAGCGCGTAGCGACGAATTTTTCTCAATTTCAAGTCTAAGTTATTCTAAGCTATTCTCAGAATCAATGCTTTTTACATCATCGTTTTCGTATAAATATTCAGAAAATCATTTCATAGATAGCAAATACGTACCGCTCAACTATTCGGGCAACACAAATTTCTATGCAAATGATTTGACTTTTTCAGGTAATTTACGATTGAAAAAAAAATATTTGGATTTGAATTTTTCAACTGAGCTTTTTCATTCGCAATTGGTTGGAGATATGCTTGACAAAACTCTCGGCGGACAGGTTGACAGAAGTGGATTTTCCCTTGGATTGACATCAGAGTTTAGGCAAATTTCAGACTATTTGCGAGTTGTGGCAGCTACGAGATTGGACTTGTTCAGCGATAATACATCGGCATTGTCGCCTTTTTTGGGTGTAATATTAATGCCATTCAACGATATGATTGAAATTCCTATCAATATTTCGTATAACTTTCGAGTGCCATCCTTCAATGAATTGTACTATTTGAATTATGGCAATTCCGATTTAAAGCCCGAGCGTTCGACTTCTGTGAATCTTGGTGTCAGAAGCTATTTGAGCGAGTATTTCAATGTCCAAAGCAATGTTTTTTACATCAACACAAGCGATATGATTCTGTCTGTACCAAAATCTCCGGTTCAGTGGAGTGCTCAAAACGTCGGTAAAGTTGATTCTTACGGTTTTGAATTGGATTTGAACGGAATTTTATTCGATAATTTGCTCTCGTATAGTTTTGCATATACACGTATGAATGTGATTGACAAACAGCCCGAATCCCCAAACTATGACAAGCTGTTGCCGTATTTTCCCCAAGAAAGTATGGGCTTAACTTTGTTTGTAACTTACAGTGATTTCGTACTCGGCAACACGCTTAATTACTCGTCTTTTGCATATTCACTTCGCGACAATAATCACAGTTCGATAATTGATAATTATTTGATTTATGATGTATCATTGACGAGGAAATTCAATTTCGAGCAATTCGCATTTCAATTACGTTTTGATGTGAAAAATCTGTTTGACACCGAATTTGAAATCATCAAAAATTATCCTATGCCGGGGCGAATCTTCAGAGCATCTGTGCAATTCATTTACGGAGAAAACCAATGAGAATCTTTTTTTCGATGATATTATTCATTTTCATACCTTTTATGTTATTCTCGCAGGACTATGAGCAAGGTTTCATTGATACAGTTTATCAATTCACTCCCGGCGTTTATGTAGAAACTGTTGAATGGGAAAAGCATTTTCCAGTAAATATTTTTGGACCGCCCTCCGAAAAAGCAACTTTACAGGTTCCGGCTTCATCTATGGCAGATGTACTGCCGATTGGAATAGGTGGCGAAATCATAGTCGGTTTCAGTGGCAAGGCATTGTTTAACGGTCCGGGCTATGATTTCATAATTTTTGAGAATGCCTTTTTGAACCCAATAAATAAGGGCATTTTCGCTGAACCTGCTAAGGTTGCTGTGAGCCAAGATGGAATTCATTTTATCGAATTCCCGTATGATAATGAAACTCTGGAAGGATTAGCAGGATTAACTCCGGTTATCGGTACGAAAGACCCCTTCATTCATCCTGCTTGCGGCGGCGACGCTTTCGATTTAGATGATGTAGGATTGTCGTTCATCACGCATATTAAACTCACAGATTTTACGGAAATCATCTTAACTTTGGAAACTAAACACAAGTATTATAATCCTGAGCATATTCTCTCAGGATTTGATTTGGATGCAGTTTCCGCTCGTTATTTAATGGATGAATCATTAGCAAGTATTCTCCAATTTGATAATAAATATGATTTTATAATTCAATCTAACTATGATTATATTCAAGTTATTAGCAATGAACCTAATATTAATTTAATTGCATCAATTTTTGATATATTCGGTCGCAAAATGAATTCTAACAATTTTAGTGATTATTTGCAAATTCCGATTAGCGGCTTCAGTTCAGGAATTTATTTAATGCAAATAGTAGATTCTCAAGGTCAAATTTTATCAATTTATAAATTTGTTAAATTATGATTGTTAAATTAATTTCGATATTATTAATCATATTGGGCATTGCATCATGCGTGAAAACGCCGAGTAACCCTGCAATTACGGAAGAAATTGAGGTTAATTACGGTGATTGTCTCGTTTTGTGCGAAGGCTTGATGGGCTATGACAATTCGGAAATTACTTATATCAATACCGCATCGGGAAAGACGGTTGTTGAAGCATATTCGCAAAGCAATGTCGGATTTCGCTTGGGCGATACCGCAAACGACATTATAATCGAAAATGATACAATATATATATCCTCCACAATCGGAAATTTTATCGAGGTAATCAATCTTAAGAATTTAAAAACGATTAAAAGAATCAATCTTCCGGAAAATTCTGGACCTCGAAAAATAGAAATTGATTCGAAATATATTTACTGCACATTGCTATTTGAAAGCAAAGTTGCCGTGATTGAGCGCTCTACGCTTGAATTTACGGGGCAATTGATTGATGTCGGTCCGCAACCTGAAGGAATTTGCCTCGGCAGCGCGGGAATAGTTTACGTTGCCAATTCAGCTTATGGCGATTTCAATTCCAATCACGAGTATGCGAAAACGATTTCAGTGATTGATGTAATTTCAAAATCAGAAGTCCGTAAAATTGAAATCGGTCCAAATGTCTGCGAAGTAGTCTATAACCCGAAAAATCAAATGCTATATGCCGCATATTACAACTTGCCATCATTAACTGATTCACTCGGTGGCATTGTAGAAATAAGTACTTTAGATAACTCAATTGGGCGACATTGGCGATGTAATCCTTTCAGAATGTCGCTGTCAATGAATGGCGATTCCTTGTTTTTTATTGACCAAAAGCGCTCTGACAAGACTAAATCCAACGCAGCAGTCTCATTTGTAGCTTTACAAAGTGGAAATTATGGAAATTTAATCACCACTGATAATAATGATATACTTTACGCTCTTTCCGTTTCACCCATTGATGGCTCTGTTTGGGTCGGAAATGCTAAAAATCACCAATCTAACGGCACATTGTCTCAAATTAATGGAAATAGCATGACCCGAAATATTCCCGTCGGTCTAAACCCCAACTGCATTGCTTTTGTCCGGTGATTTCTTAGCAAGCACATATTTAAAACTCAGATAAATAATATAAACCGAGAAAGCTAAAATTGTAAATGCCCAAAACCAATGAGGTAGAAGCAAATTTTCAGCAATTACTTGAGTATCAGAAAAGTTTTGTTGTCCATCAACTACTGCTCCCTTTGAAAACAAATATCCGATTCCTTGGTACATACTTGCAAATGCCTGCACTGCAAGCAACTGTAATGTGATGGTTTTGACAATATCTTTGCCTTTGAAAGCTATAAAAGTGATAATTACCGAAAAGAGGAGAATCATTACGAAACCAAAACCAAACCAAGGACGCACCCAAAGCAACGTAGAAATTATAAGGAAAAAACTCAAGGAGTAGAGTGCAATTTCAGTGCTTCGCTTCTTAGTCGATGCTACTAAGAACAGAGCTCCGGCGATTGTCGGACCTATCGGACCTGCCGCTGCTACCAAAGCATTCCCAAAATTCCCTAAGAACAGAGATGAATAGCTGAATTGGGCGTAACCCGAACCATTAGGAAAAATCACGAGCTTATTGAAACTTGCACCTAAAATGAGTGCCATCAAGCCATGAGCTAATTCATGAAACCAAGTACCTAAGATAGTAAATGGATACAAAATCATGTTCCCGAAAGGCACATTCCATAATATAATGGTGAGTAAGCCGAAAGCCATCACACCATAAATAGATTTATTTGTTTGAGATTTTACTATTTCTTGATTCGTCATTTATATTTTATTCCTTATTTTTATAAGTTTTGACGTACTAATTTAATAAAATTTCTTTGAATCGGAAAAATTATGAATACATTTAAGTTAAATTCGAGTTATAAACCTGCGGGAGACCAACCCAAAGCCATCCGAGAGCTAATTGAAGGGCTCGAAAGAGGTGATAAATTCCAGACTTTGCTCGGTGTCACGGGCTCAGGTAAGACATTTACTATGTCGAATGTGATTCAGCATGTACAAAAGCCGACTTTGGTGATTTCGCCAAATAAGACTTTAGCTGCTCAGTTATATGCCGAATTCAAATCCTTTTTCCCCGAAAATGCTGTCGAATTCTTCATCTCCTACTATGATTATTACCAACCCGAAGCATATATTTCCAAATCCGATACATACATCGAAAAAGACTTTGCTATCAACGACGAAATTGACAGGCTAAGGCTCAAAGCCACAAGCAGTCTTGTCGAAGGCAGACGTGACATAATCATTGTTGCATCGGTCAGTTGCATTTATAGTATTGGCAAAAAGGAAGATTTTGAGAAATTCCTGTTCCAAATGCGGAAGGGAATGTTTCTACCACGTCAAAAGCTGCTCTATAAGCTATCGGAGTTGCATTACGAACGTAACGATTTTGATTTTAAGCGTGGCAATTTCCGAGTTCGTGGTGATATTATTGACATTGTTCCTGCATACGAGTCGGATTTGGGCTATAGGATTGAATTGTTCGGAGATGAAATTGACAAAATCTCTACAATTGAAGTCAGTACAGGCAGAGTTTTGACAAACGAAACTGAAGTTACGCTCCATCCGGCAAAACTATTCGTAACGCCCGAAGATAGATTAACAGTGGCTATGCAATTCATTCGTGATGAATTAGCAGAGCGATTAAAAGAGCTTCGATTGCAAGATAAATATTTCGAAGCACAACGTTTGGAGCAACGAACTATGTTTGACCTTGAAATGATGAAGGAAGTCGGCTATTGCTCGGGTATCGAGAACTATTCGATGCACCTGACCGGCAGAACTTTTGGCGAAAGACCGCATTGTATTTTCGACTTTTTCCCTGATGATTATTTGTTGATAATTGATGAAAGTCACGTTTCTGTGCCGCAGGTTCGGGGAATGTATAATGGTGACCGCTCTCGTAAAATGAGTTTGGTCGAGCATGGTTTCCGCTTGCCATCAGCTATCGAAAACCGACCACTGAGGTTTGATGAATTTGAATCATTGATTAATCAAGTCGTGTTTGTGAGTGCAACTCCTTCAGATTTTGAATTGGAGAAATGCGAAGGAGTCGTGGTGGAACAGGTTATCAGACCAACAGGATTGCTCGACCCGCAGATTTCGGTTCGCCCTATAAAAACACAAATTGATGATTTATTGGCTGAAATACGTATCAGAGTCGTCAAAAAAGAGAGAGTTTTGGTGACAACTCTTACTAAACGAATGGCAGAAGATTTGACCGATTATCTGAAAAATCTGAATATTCAAGTGGCTTATATTCATTCCGATGTTGATTCCCTTGAACGTGTCGAAATTATCCGCAATTTGCGTTTGGGGCATTTTGATGTTTTGGTAGGTGTGAATCTTTTGCGTGAAGGGCTCGATTTGCCTGAAGTATCGCTTGTTGCAGTGCTTGACGCCGATAAGGAGGGCTTCTTGCGTAGTCAGACATCATTATTGCAAATTGCAGGGCGTACAGCGCGAAATGTTGATGGTTTAGTGATTCTTTACGCAGATAAATTGACTAAATCAATCAATCATCTAATTTCCGAAACAAATCGCCGCAGACAGTTACAATCCGAATATAACACCTTACACGGAATCAATCCCACCACGGTTTATAAATCTTTGGAGGAAATTCTGTCGTCAACTTCGATTGCTGACATACATCACCCAACAGTTGGGCGGATTAACAAATCTGCAAATAGCAATGAAGTGAAAATCGCTGCAGAACCTGTTGTGAAGTTCATGTCGAAAGAGCAAAAGAAAGAAGTATTGAACCAAATGTTTGCACAAATGAAAGAATCCGCCAAAAACTTAGATTTCGAGCGCGCCGCCGAATTGAGAGACGAAATAAATACACTCAAAGGCGATTGGCAAATAGACTCAGATTAGAGCTCTGATTTTTTCAAATTGCAAGAGTGAATCCTGATTGGCGATTGAAGTCTTATTTTTGACTTCAACTCCCAAAAGAACGTTTAGAACTGCAAGCTCTACTTTTTTTCCATTCAATGTGACGGGCACTTCAGAAATTTGATGAATTGTCTTGGGTATATGTCGTGCTGTTAAATTAGTTCTAATTTCGTTTTTGATATTATTGACCAATTCTGTAGTCAATTCAGCATCGTTTTTCAGCACAACAAAAAGTACGATTTCTACATCATTTTCCTTAGGCAGTCCGATAACAATTGAGTCAGAAATTTCGTCCATTGCTTCTACGATTCTATATATCTCTGAGGTTCCGATGCGAACTCCTCCCGGATTCAAAGTTGCGTCCGACCTGCCATGCACGATGATACCACCGTTTTCGGTAATGGTAATGAAATCGCCATGATGCCAAACACCCGGGAATGTCTCAAAATATGCGGCTTCGTACTTCTCATCGTCTGTATCATTCCAGAAGTAAACAGGCATTGATGGAAATGGTGCCGTGCAAACAAGTTCGCCTTTGCTATCCGAAACAGCTTTGCCGTTCTCGTCCCAAGCTTCTACTTTCATTCCCAAACCGCGACATTGGATTTCCTCCGAATAAACGGGTAAATTTGGATTTCCCAGCATGAAACATGAAATAATGTCAGTACCACCGGAAATTGACGACAAACGCACGTCAGATTTGACATTTTCGTAAACCCACTCAAAATTATCTTTAGAAAGTGGCGAGCCGGTGGACAAAATTGTTTTCAATTCCGATAATTCAAAATTGTTGACCGGATTGATTCCGGCTTTTGGGCATGCACTCAAAAATTTCGGACTTGTCCCAAAAACGCTTATTCCTTCTTCGTCAGCCATTTTCCACATAGCATTCAAGTCAGGATAGGAGGGACTACCGTCATAAAGTACAACTGTAGCACCTACACTCAATGAACTAACAAGCCAATTCCACATCATCCATCCACAAGTTGTGAAATAGAAAATTTTGTCCATATCTGTCAAATTTGTGTGCAATACCAATTCCTTCATATGTTGGAGCAATGTACCTCCTGCTCCGTGTACGATGCATTTGGGTACGCCCGTTGTTCCGGACGAATACATTATATATATAGGATGGTCAAATTCAGACATTTCAAATTCAATTTCTCCTGCTTTATTATCAAGCAGATTATCCCAAGAGATATACTCAAAGCCTTTTATTTCAGCATTTATTTGATTGATGATGACGGTTTTCTTAGTCTGTTCGAGTTTCAAATGAATCTCATTTAGATTTTCAGCCAATGAAATTGTCTTACCGTTGTATTTATAGCCGTCAACTGCAATCAGAACCTTGGGTTCCACTTGTGAGAATCTGTCAACGACACCGTTAACACCAAAATCAGGTGAAGTGGATGTCCAAATTGCACCAATGGAAATCGTTGCAAGCATTGCAATGATTGCTTGTGGATTGTTGCTGATATAACCTGCAACTCTGTCGCCTTTGCCCACTCCCAGAGCTTTCAGTCCTAAGGCACATTTTGCAGTCATTTCATACAATTGTCCATAAGACATGTAAATCGGTTTGGAGTCTTCCGAATAATATGCAATCGCTAATTCACTATCACGAAATTTAAGCAGATTTTCAGCAAAATTCAATTTTGCCCCTTTAAACCAACGATAGTTTCGGATATCTGAATCCGGCAATGCAGAATTAACTTTCGAGATTACGCTTTTGTAGGGCTGCTCATAGACTACATCCATAAATTGCCAAATGTCCTCCCAGAAATTTGCAATGTATTTTATTGACCAATCGTACAGTTCGTGGTATGAACTGAGCTTTAATCCATATTTCAAATTAACGAAATTTATGAATTGGGTCATATTGGATTCATTTATATTATCACCGGCAGGTGTCCACAAAGCTTGCTTTTTCATCACATCTCACATTAGTTTAACGTTTTGAATGACGTGAAACGATACTGAGTATTGAATAGGAATAATTTGCAGTCTAATCAGTAGATGATTTTGAAGGTTTGAGAGGGATTTTTATAGTTAATACCGTACCCTTGCCAATTGTACTTTCGGCTTCAATTGAACCATGATTCATTTCCATGAATTCTCTGCACAAAATTAGCCCCAACCCTGTGCCTTTCTCTCTTGAAGTGCCAAATGTAGAATAATGAACATCAATTCTGAAGAGTTTTTTCAAATCTTCTTCACTTATGCCTACGCCTGTGTCCTTGACTTTAAGTTCGCAATATTCGTTGTTGATTCGGGTGCTTAAATGAATTTCACCACCTTTTGATGTGAATTTTATTGCATTAGACATTATATTCCTAATCACTGTATTTATCATATTCGGGTCAGCGTATGCATAAACAGAGCCACCGTTTCCGGATTGGATTGTGATTCCCTTGTTTTTGGCTGATTCTGAAAGTAGCTTTACATTTTCGGCTACTAAAAATGATAAATCAATCATTTGGCGTTCAGGTTTCATAGCACCACTTTGTGCTTTTGACCAGAATAGCAAGTTTTCGAGCAAATTCGACAAGTGCAACCCGGCTTTGTGGATTTGGCTAATCAAATCAACGTGTTGCTGCTCGGTCATCATCTTGAACTTCGTTTTAATTGTATCTGATGACAATACAATAGCATGAAGCGGATTTTTCAAGTCGTGGGCTATGATTGTAAAGAACTTATCTTTAGTAGCGTTGGATTCAATCAGCTTCTTCTCGTTTTCACGCAAATCTTTGAGTATAAGTTCGAGCTTGTCTGTTTGTTCGGAAATCGTTTGATTTTTGGTACTCAAGAGTCTGTTTGTTCGCTGATTAGTTTTGTATCGGAAATAGAACATTATGAGCAAAACGAAAATCAAGAATGTTATCATTATGAAAGATGTCTTCTGAATCTCGTTTATCCTGCGTTGGCTTTCATTCTGTTGCCTCAGCATTATATTCTCTTTTTCCTTTTTGTCCACATCATACGATATTTTCAATTCGGCAATTCTCTTATTGCTTTCTTCATTTATCAAACTGTCTTTGGTATTCGAATACAATTTGTAATAATCCAGAGCCGAGCGGTAGTTACCAATTTCTCTGTACAAATCATGGTAAAGTTCATAAACTATAATTAATTGCTTTTTGTCTCCTAAACTATTAGCGATTTCATTTGCTATATTAAGATTGCTTATAGCATCATCATAATTTTTTAACAAGATGAATATTTGAGCTTTGGTAGTAAGTGGATGGAATACTCCGGAGCTATCACCTGTTTCCAATCTTGCAGCTATCGAACGTGTACAATAATCAAGTGCTTTGGGATAATTGCCCATTTGTTTATGTATCATACCTATGTTGTTCAGAAGAATACCAATCCCTTTCTTATCCTTATTTTCGTCACGAATAATAAGAGCGTTATCGTATGAAGTTAAGGCCTCTTTAAATCTATTTGTTTCAAAGTAAATATTGCCAATATTGGTCAGTGAACGTGCCAATTCGGCATTGTTGTTAGATAATTTACTTGATTTAGAAGCTTTCTGATAAAAGGTTAAAGCCTCATCATACATTTTGAGAGCATAGTAAACTTTTGCAATTTTGTTATAAACATTGCCTAATTCACCATCGTTAGACGTGCTTTCCACAATTTTCAACATTTCAAAGTAATATTCAAGGGATTTGCTGAATTCGCCAACATCGTAACTGACAAGACCAATATTATTAAGAGATTTGTATATCTCGGTTGTGTCACCGACTGCAATTCTAAATTTTAAAGCTCTTTCATAGAATTCTTTTGCTTCGTGAAAAGCTTTAATATTATAATAAATGACACCAATATTATTCAATGACTGAGCCATGCCAGGCCTGTCTTTTTGAATTTCTCGAATCCTCAAAGCTTCAACATGGTTCTCCAATGCAATTTTATAATCACCAAGGTAATCATAAGCCAAACCAATATTACTGTATGAATTGGCAATCTCAGTCAAATAATTTTTTTGTAAAGCTATTTTTAGAGAGCGGTTTGAATAATTAATAGCTTTTTGCGGGTCTTGGGCTACAATTTCCATTGCCAATTGATTTAGCTTGATTGCTTTTTGGTCATCGGGCAATGCGAATAAAAAATTTTCTACGTTGTCAGTATCGTCTTGCGGGTTTTCAAAACAAAAAACCGAAACTGTACATAGCAATAATGTAACAATTAGTATAATCCGGTTAAATAGTCTTATAAATTGTTTCATATCTGAATGCTAATATTCACCTATTTATTTCAAAATGTCTAAATTTCTTCAACAAATTTAACGAAGAATTTTATAATTCCAACACAATTTTTTTTATTTTTATTCACAATTGAATGGTCAAAACAATGGAAGTCTGCATTGGTTGCTGTTATAAGAAGATTTGTTTGAATTTATGGAAAAAAAGGAATCTTAATTTCGGATAGTTATAATGCCCCTGGCATTGACTTTGTCACTCTTCAAGTGATTTTTAAAGGATGAACTGATATGCAGGATGCACTTATTTGAAAAACAGAGATGTTTGGGTTTGTCACTAAGACAATGGCTGTGGCAACCTTCAACACTTTTTTAATGTATTTTTTTAATAATTTTTTTTTGGAGTAATAAAAATGGAAATTTTCATTGCGATTCTGTGGTATTTTCAAATTTTAGTTTCGGGTGTAACTTATACTACAACCGAAGTCGAGGAAATTATTCAAATTAACCAACCTATTATCGAATCTGTTCAACAAGACCCTGTTCTTGAGAACGAAATTATTGAACTTTACGATGGACAAATTGATGTCGTCGAACCCGACGTTGATACAGAACCAATTCGTAACTAATACAAAACTGATTTAGATTTTTTTAAATCACAGCCATGTAAAGTAACCCTATTAAGGGTTGCTTTTTTTTTTGCGTTCAAAATGTTTTTAGATTCAGTTACGTCAAAAATAATTATTAGATTTGCGTAAATTATTTTTGGTATTGTTAAGGAGAAAATTATGGAAATGGATATTTGTTATGGTGGTGTACCGAGCAAAATTCCCCAGAATTCAATGGGAATCAGAGGTTACGACTATATAGAATTTTATGTAGGCTCGGCAAAACATGTAGCATTTTGGCACGCCAAAGCATTGGGTCTCAACATCGTGGCATATCAAGGTCCTGAAACCGGAACCCGCGACCGTGTGTCATATTTGTTATCGAATAAGCATAATTTGAAGATAATGATTACATCGGCGATTCAACCATCGACATATGATGTTCAGTCTTTCATTCACAAGCATGGAGATGGCGTCAAGCGTTGGTGTGTGGAAGTGGTCAATGTTAACGAAACTTATAGTAAAGCTATCAAAAACGGGGCTGTTCCCGTTACCAAACCATATCGTCTTGAAGACAAAGACGGCTTTGTAGAGCAAGCTGCAATTCGATTATACGATGACACTGAAATCAATTTCATAAACTACGACCATTATAAAGGGCTGTTCAAACCCGGATTTGAAGAACCTTTCTATCACTTCGAAATCAGACGCGAGGAATCCAATCTCAAAATCATTGACCATATCGTCGGCAATGTTCATGTAAACGAAATGGATTATTGGGAAAATTACATCAATCGCTCGTTAGATTTTGAGACTTTCATATTTTTTGGTCCCGGCGATATTTCGACAAAATACTCCGCATTATTGTCCAAAGTTGTCCGTTCTAAGGATTCCGTGATTCAAAATCCCATAAATGAACCATTCGATGCAGAACGCCAATCACAAATTGAAGAATACACACAGCAATACCACGGTTCGGGAATTCAACATGTGGCACTTGCAACAACGAATATAATCGAAACTGTTGCGAATTTGCGTGCAAATGGTATCGAATTTTTAGATGCACCACCCAAAACTTATTATGATGACATCAAACGTCGTAGCGAAGAAAGAGGTGGATTAGTGACTGAAGATATTGATGAACTCGCAAGACTCGGTATTTTGTGCGATATTGAAATCTCGAGTGGCGGCTATTTGCTCCAGCTTTTCACTAAGCCGATATTCGACCGCCCGACCTTTTTCTACGAGATTATTCAACGCAGAAAGGGCGCATCAGGATTTGGGCAAGGTAATTTCCTCGCATTGTTTGAAGCTATCGAAAGAGAACAAGCCAAAAGAGGCAATTTATAGTGAGTCATAATATATATGTATGTTGAATTAGCAAGATTGAATCTTCCGAATTATCAATTCAAGTTTGATGATTCAGATGGCGTTTTGAAGATTTACGATTCGATTCGCAACAAGTTCATTGTGTTGACACCTGAGGAATGGGTTAGGCAAAATTTTGTTCGATATTTGAACGAAACTTTGTGCTATCCCAAATCTCGGACTAAGATTGAACATAACTTGAAATATGGCGAATTGAACAAAAGATGCGATATTATAATATATGATAAATCAGCGAAACCACATATAATTGTGGAGTGCAAAGCATATTCGGTGAAACTTAGCCAATTAACGGTTAATCAGCTCGCTACATATAATTCGCAATTGGGAAGCAAATACTTGTGCATAACAAATGGAATCAACCACTATTATTACGTTTTGAATCCGGCTACTAATAAATACGATTCAATTAAGTCTTTTATAAATTATAACGACAACTAAAAATTGAGGTTCATTATGGCATTCTATCATAAATTAGGCTCTATACCCAAGAAAAAGCACACTACTTTCTACAAACCGGATGGGACTTTGTACCGTGAGGAGTTAGTAAGTTCGAAGGGATTTTCGGGGGTTTATTCTAATAAGTATCATCTGAATATGCCGACAAAAGCAACGAAAATCACCGAATTGCCCAAATTAGCAGATGAAGTTTGGCACGATGCTGAGCTAAGGCATTTCCATTTTTCGACCGATACATTGAAAAAAGAGGGTGATTTTTTCAGTTCGAGAGTATCATATCTCGAAAATAATCATTGCAAAATGTATGCTGCAAAGCCGACAAGGAACCCTGATTACTTCTTCAAAAATGTATATGCTCACGAGTATATTTTCATTCATAGGGGCAGCGGTCTCTTTTTGTCAGATTATGGCACTTTACCTTTCGTCGAGGGCGACCAAATAATCGTTCCTCAAGCAACAATTTATCAGATGCACTTCGATGGCTTCGATGATAATAAAATTGTGATAATCGAATCCGATACACCTTATGAAATCCCAAAACATTACAGAAATGAATACGGTCAACTCGAGGAGCATGCTCCATACGAAGAGCGCGATTTCAAATTGCCACAATTCATGGAACCAAAAGGCGATTTGGGAGATTTCAGAATTTTGATGAAAGCCGGAAATCGCATTTTTGAATATATGCAGCCACATCACCCATTCGACATCGGAGGTTGGGATGGCTACTTATATCCATTTGCATTCAACATCAAAGACTACAACCCCAAAGTAGGACGCATCCATTTGCCGCCACCTATACATTTATTATATCATACAAAGCATTTCGTCTTGTGCAATTTCAATCCGCGACCATTTGATTGGCACGAAGATGCAATTCCTGCTCCCTATTATCATTCTAATGTTGACAGTGCAGAGGTGTTGTACTATGTCGAAGGTGATTTCATGAGCCGAAAAGGTGTTGGACCCGGTTCAGTCACGCTACATCCGCTGGGAATTCCCCACGGACCGCAACCCGGCAAGACCGAAGCAAGCGTAGGTGCAAAATTCACTCACGAATACGCCCTCATGCTCGACACATTCGAACCACTATTCCCGACTACAAACGTTCAACAGACCGAAGACGCCGCCTATCCGTATAGTTGGTTAGAATAAAACGTCTGAACAATGATTTTGTCTGAACTATGATTGATTTGATTAATGTGATTTTTATGATTATGTATTTTGAAATTGTATGCTTCTTAATCACTTTAATCACTCAAATCATGTAAATCATAGTTCAGACTAAATAGCAATTCATCCGATGACTCCCTCAGATTTGCCACAGCTTCATTTAAACCAATTCATCTGAAAAGTTCAAGTCATCGGATGAATAAATGAATTTATTTGCTTCTTAATCATCTTAATCACAAAAATCACATAAATCATAGTTCAGACTAAATAGCAATTCATCCGATGACTCCCACAGATTTGTCACAGTTTTAACCAAACCAATTCATCTGAGAGTACAAGTCATCGGATGAATAAATGAATTTAAGAGCTTCTAAATCACATAAATCATAGTTCAGACAACATAACACACAAATCACATAAATCATAGTTCAGACAACATAACACACAAATCACATAAATCATAGTTCAGACAACTGACAAATTTTTTTCTTCCAAATTTTGTAACTTTATTAGCTTTCATTTGTTATTTTGGAATATGGAGATTGCCAAAATGTAAAATTTTATTTAGATATAAATTGGAGATATGGGTATGAAAAATTTTGCTACCTTTTTATTTGCGTTGCTACTTTTTAGTAGCTCTTTATTTGGTTGGACCAAAGGTTCGTTTTTTCAACCTGATTTTATTTTAAATCCTTACAATGACGAGGAAATTGTTTTTACGGCTTCTTCAAATATTTGTAGATTAGACATAAACAGCGGAAATCTTGATTTCGCATCTCTTTCAATTTCAAATTCGGGAGATATTAAAGATGTCATTATCAATGGCGAATCCAAACGTATCGGATACCTATTTAATGGGAGAATTGCAATTTTCAATTACATGGATTTTACGGAAGTTGCAAATTTCACTATCAATTATGTAGGCGATTCTCAAGACACAAAAGTAAGCTTTTCAAAAGATGGCAATAAAGTTTACACATTCAAAAAGAGCGAGTTACGATTGTCTGTTTACGACATCCCATCCGTCACAAAATCCGATGAAATTATCATTAATGCCAATCCTACATTTTATTCGGCTGCATTCCTCAATAGCGATAAAGCTGAATTCGCTCTACTGATTAATGATTCGCTCGAAATATGGTCTATTCCGGCTCGTAGTCTTGACCGAAAAATCCCCTTTGACTCAAATGCAGAATTGCTTCAGTTCAGAAATTCCGGTGATAATATTACCTATAAAATTGACGATAATATTTATATTGTTGATTCGCAAACCGGCGCTGAAATTTACAGCAAGACTTTACCATTCGATATTTATTCCTACGAATTTTCAGCAAATATGCAATATATGATTTGCAGAGAAGAATATCGTGAGCAATCAGTCTGGGACATAGTTTCCGATACTTTAATTTTTGAAGGTTATGCTTCTCACAGTACCGGTTTAAACTATATTTATATAAATTCGAATAAAACAAGAGCTATTGGATTTATTGAAGAGATGATGTTTTGTGGAAGACTGTTAGATATGCCGCTTATAGAAAAAGTTTACTACTTGTTTGATATGAATGAATTTAGAAAGATAAGTGCTTTAGGTGATGGATATTTAGGCGACCCAATTAATGCTTTAATTAATCCAACCAATAAGCTAATTCTGGTAAGTAGTAATATTGGTTATGAAGAACCAAATTATATTCACGGATTAGTTGATGATAATGGTAAATTCTTAAAATTTATAAATGTTAACAGAGCCGCTATTGCATTTTCGCATGATTCAAAGTACATTGCTTTTAACGATACTTCCGGCTTAATGTTATATAATATCGAATCGGGCATTGTCGAGAAAACGCTAAAAATCCAGCGAAGTACACTTGGCAAAATATTTTTCAGCCCACAAAATGGCGGATTAATTGTTTCAATAACAAAGGACTATATTGATGTTTATGATTACAACACATTGACATTAAATTATTCTAAAGAAATTCCTCCTGAAGAAGGATACGTATATAAGTTAGTATGTGACCTAAGCGGAAAAATCAGTATTTTTTATCAATCAGGTAGATATCTTGAATTTGATACGGAAACCGGCGATTTAGCGGAGATAATACTGAATAATCTCCCCGAAAAAAGGGAATTCAGAGACATGACAAATGACGGTAAATATATACTATGGTCAGTTGATAAAGACAGCATAGTTGTTTATGATATTAAACGACAAAATATCAAATTTTCATACAAACACAATCTTGGAACTAATCATGCTGAAAGCATTTCAATCGGATTCCTTGGGATTCATGAAATAGTTTGGTTATCGTATATTGATAATCCTATTAATAAAAGTAATATATTGCATGCTTATGATTTTGTGGAAGAGCAACAGTACGCATTAGACGGCGAAGGAACACCAAGAGTCAGTATGGACGGCACAAGATATATGACTTTTAGTTGCCCCTATTCGTATTTTTATAACTCAATTCGGCTACCTGTTTCAGTATTTGAAGGCACAATGTCGGAAAACTTATTTACAATTTTCCCCAATCCCGCAACGGAATATATCGAAATCAGTTCTCCATTTATCAACCCTACGGTTAACCGTGGGATTGATGAAAGTTCAGACATCAAAATCTTCAATACATTGGGCGAATGTGTTGTGACTGTAGAGACACGTCATGCCGTGTCTCTACAAAGAATTGATATTTCGCATCTGCCGTGTGGCGTTTATTACCTCCGTATCGGTAGCCGGACGCAGATGTTTGTGAAGATTTAGTCTTGTAGGGACCGCAACAGCGTTCTGTCAGAATAATGGTCATTCTGAGCCGAAGGCGAAGAATCAAGCTTTAATAAAAGGCATGGATTCTTCACATTCGTTCAGAATGACTATTTCATTTCTCGATTAAACTTTTTAAACGATTGTTTTGTCTAATAAGCAATCTATTAATTATTTTGGAGAATTAGTGATGAAAATATATATTACCTTTTTTTGTTTGATAGTAGCCATTTTTTCCAATATCAAAGCCCAAGACTTGTATTTTCCACCTATCGTAATTGGTCAACCGTGGGAAACTCTAAACCCGGAGGACTTGGGTTGGAACATGGAAAAAATTCCACAGTTATATGACTATCTTGATGAGAAGAATTCCAAGGCATTCATATTGATTAAAGATGGAAAGATTGTCCTTGAAAAGTACTTCGGGAATTTTACTCAGGACAGCAACTGGTACTGGGCTTCAGCCGGCAAGACTCTAACCGCGACTTTAACCGGATTGGCTCAGGAAGAAGGGATTCTGAACATTAATGATAAAACTTCAAAATATCTTGGCGAGGGATGGACTTCCTTTGGCTCTGCGAATCAAATAGATTATGTTGATTGTGTTGATTCGAACAGTAATTGTTCCGTAGTTGAAATCGAAGGTGATGAACCCTACAAACTACCCAATGGAAATCCAAGTCCATTTAGCGCATTTGCAGACCCGTGTATTAGAAAAGATCCAAATAGTGATACCTTATGGATGGCATATTCATGGCCCAATTTTAAAATTAAAAACCAATTAGTTACTCCGGCAGTTGATATTCATTTGGCTTATTCATTGGACTCAGGGAATAAGTGGCATTTTAAGAAAAAACTATTTGAATCCCAAGAGATGCAAAATCCTGAAAATTCAAACCAAAATGGTTCTTATGACCACGAGACTATAAATTTTGTACCTTATCAAATAGCTGATGAAATTAGATGGGCTGGAGCAAGATTAAATTATTTCATTCCGGAAGGCAAAGGTTTTGGTGAAAGACCATATACATCATTGCATATTACCTTGTTTGATTCTAAAAGAATCGAAGATTTCAATGAAGAAAATTCAATAAAATTAGGTGGAAACATTTCAAAAAATGAATGGGGAATTGATTTATATTTGCCATCAATAATTCCTGATTTCCCAAGTAATTATCAATTTTGGAATGAACCGGCGCTTTATTTTGAAAATGGCATGCTATATTTAGTCTTAGTATCATTCGCATTTGACAATCAGTCAAAACCAGATTTAAGCAAGAGCAATGTTTATGTTTTCTCTACAGTACCAAATGGTGATATAAAAGAATGGATATGGAAATATAATGGAGAATTGATAGATTCCGAGCTGTCGTCAGAACTTGGTGGTGAGTCCGTTACGCAAACAGAAATTTCTACAACCCAAGATGGAAAGCTCATACTATTATGTACCCCAAAGATTTGGAACGAAAACATTAATGATTTCACACATAAAGGGTGCAAAATAATTGAAATTGACAATCTTGACAATCCCGAATTATCAAGATATGAGGATGGCGAATTAAAAGTATTAGCCGAGATAAATGCATCAGATGCCGGTCCTTCAGGAACTGCTGCAGCAGCTTATGACCCAAACTTAGCTAAGGGAGTGATATTCGGTAAAAGAGAGAAGGGAGAGAATCTAATTATCAGAGCAATGATTTGGAACACGGGGCTACACCCTTCTTCATCATTAAGCTCGCCGGGCAAAGAAGACCTAATCACTATTCGTCACCAACTTACTATGACTACAGGCTTGGATTATGATGTCGAAAATTCGGATTGCACAGACCCGGAATGCCTGAAATACAAAGCAGATGCAGGCTCGCAGTGGTACTATCACAATGCACCCTACACTCTGCTTGAAAGAGTAATCGAAGAAGCAAGTGGCGACAACTACAATCAATACTTTTTCAGAAAGCTGAGAAACAAAATCGGCATGAACGGTCTTTGGTTAAAAATCGGTTTTAATAATGTATATTTCAGTACACCACGCTCGATGGCTCGTTTCGGCTTACTAATGCTCGGCTCCGGTAATTGGGGCGAAACGGAAATCATTTCCGACAAGCAGTATCTAAGCGATATGATTAGCACGTCAAATGATTTCAATAAATCTTACGGCTATCTCTGGTGGCTCAATGGAAAAGAAAGTTTTATGATACCCGGAACTACAAAAGTATTCAGCGGCTCTGCAATGCCTGACGCTCCTGATGATGTTTATTCAGCACTTGGAAAAGACGGACAAATTTTGAACGTATCGCCAAGCAAAGGACTTATTTTAGTACGTATGGGCGAGCGTCCTGACGACCAATTCTTCATATCAACAATATTCAATAATGAAATTTGGAAGTATGTTAATGAAATAATGGATGGGGAAACAAGTGTTGCAGATGAAAGACAATTTATAGGAATCTCTCCCAATCCTGCATCGGGATACATCACAATCCAAACTTCGGAAGTTTCCAAGACTTCCGAAGTTTATAAGGTGCAGATTTTTGATATATTGGGAATTGAGCTTATGTCCGAAACAATTCATCCGATGACTGCCAGTCATCGGATGAATATAGAGAGATTGCCTAAAGGTATGTATTTCATAAAAATTGGTGATTATTTAGACAAGTTTATAGTGGTGGAGTAGTGAAAATTATATTACTAATGACTTTGCTATTAATACCTAATTCCATATTAGCTAAAGATATATGGATTTATTCTGATGATGGTGCTTGGTCTGATGGTATTATTGCATTTGAACAATTTTTAAATTATAAGGGGCTATCACACAAAAGGATTTATGCAGTGGATTTGAATAATTCTAGTGATTACTCATTGGCTAATGCTATTTGCTTTCCCGGTGGTTTTGCTTACAATTATAAATTAAAATTAGAAGAGCGTACTATTAATAATATAAGAAATTATGTAGAAGAAGGCGGTTCCTATATTGGTATTTGTGCAGGAGCTTACTTTGCTACTTCTTCTGTAGTTTGGGAAGGTATAGATTATTCTTACACGCTTGGATTATTTAAAGGCAGGGCTGTTGGTTCAATTCACGAAATTGCTTCTTGGGATAATTATTGTATGACCACAATCGTTTTAAATCAAAATAATTCGATTGTTACCGGTTTTGAACAAGAATATAATGTATTATATTATGGTGGTCCATATTTTGAGAGTAACGAAATGGACTTCGATGTTTTAGCTACTTGGAAAGATTATAATGAATATCCTTCTATCATTAATTTTAATTACAAGAAAGGGAAAGTGTTATTAATAGGACCACACCTTGAAATAGAAACAAATTCTGATAGAGATTCTTCAAGTTTTGCTGAAGAACTTGAAGATATCGAGTCTGATTGGGAAATATTGGGAACTATTGTAAGTTGGGTAATATCTTCGGAAACAAGCAACTCTAATAATAGCTCAAACAATTTGGGAATTTATCCCAATCCTGCATCGGAATATATCGAAATCAGGCAACCTACCGAAGGCTCAGAAGTTAAAATCTACAATACATTGGGCGAATGTGTTTTAACTGTAGAGACACGGCATGCCGTGTCCCTACAAAGAATTGATATTTCGCATCTTCCCGTCGGCTTATACTTCATTCGTATCGGAAATTATTCAGAAAAATTTATGGTGATAAGATGAAATTTATACTAATTCTGAAAATTATAGTAATTGCTGTAACGCAGATTACTTATGCTCAATCATGGGATGGAGCAATCAAAATCACATTGGGAGAAGAAGAGAAAGTGTTTATATACACTGATGACAGATGTGATGTTCTTGATTTGCCTGATGTGTATGCACATCCTATAAGAACACCTGACGGTATAATGCTTGTTTCAGGCAATGCACCTGACAATTATTTTATGTTTGGTGAAGATTTTAATTCACTCAAACGTAGTTGCGAGGCGGTTTTCATTTCCGGTGACAAGTGGGATGCTGATGATTTCCGGCATCAGGAGTGGATTACATCCGTATATAGCGAAGATGGCATTACGATACATGCTTTAGTTCACAATGAGTATCACGACCCATATGCAGAAAATTGCAAACCGGGAATTACAGATCCCTCAAATCCATGTTGGTATAATTTTATTAGTTATGCAAAATCTACAGATGGGGGCAGAACTTTTATACAACCCGAAAGCCCAAACCATCTTGTGGCAATGCTTCCATTTAAATGGAATGCTGCTGCTGTTGACCGTGGTTCGCCACCACCGCACGGTTACTTTGAACCGAGTAACATTGTCAAGCATAATGGCTATTACTATAGTTTAATGTTTGGAATATTATCCAACACTAATGCGAGTGTTCGTGGGACATGTATTATGAGAACTGATGATATTTCTGCTCCCGACTCATGGCGGATTTGGGATGGAAGTGGTTTTAATATTCCATTAATAAATCCTTATGCAAATCCACCTGCAGATTCCAGCGAATATTTGCCCGAATTTATTAGTTTTAGAAATATTAGAGATTTACGTGGCAGCTTGACATGGAATTCATATTTAAACCAATTTGTTTTAGTTGGCAGTGGCGTTCATCCTGTCGATGGGGAAGAGACTTGTGGGTTTTTCCTATCGCGGTCGGATGATTTAATTAATTGGACTAAGCCACAATTAATTCGTGAAACTATTTTTGGTTGGCAACCCTGCCATAGACAAACCCCCGACCAAGCCGCTCGAAACATTGTGCAAGAAGCATATCCCTCGCTTATTGACCATGACGCACCCGACATTAGTTTTACCTATGCCGATTCAACAGCATATCTATACTTTATGCAAAATATGGATAATTGGAAGCAAGGCGGTTGGGGATTGAGACGTGATTTGGTTCGAATTCCATTAACTATAGAGAAAGTTAATCCCTCAAATGTAGAGAAAAGAAACGAACCGAAATCCCAAATTTTAGTCTCTCCCAATCCGGCAAGCGAATATATTGAAATCAACCTTGATAGATGGACTCCGCCTTCGAGGTGGAGTCCATCTGAAATCAAAATCTTTAATACATTGGGCGAATGTGTTTTGACCGCCCTTCGACAAGCTCAGGGAACGGACTATGCGAGGATTGATATTTCGCATCTGCCCGTCGGCTTGTATTCAATCACAATTGGAAATTACGTGGAAAAATTTATGGTGGTGAGATGAAAAGTACTTTATTCATTTTGATTATTATATTAAATATCTCGGCACTAAATGCTAAGGAAAAGTATTTGATTGTAACTAATGAAAAATATTATAATAGTGAAATTTTGAACGAATTTATTGAATACCGTAGTGTGGATTTTAAAGTTGAAAAAGTATTAAACACTACTATTGGAGATATTTCTGAGGATTTTAGAAGTTATATAATGAAAGAAATTCCCGCGTATGTGCTTTTAGTTGGAAATTATTCAGATTTCCCGGCAAAAACAATTCCTTATCCTAAGCCTGTTGAATCTTACAATTATTGGGTTGCAGAGCAAGTTGATAGTTTATTCCGAATTACAATACCAATAGGGCTGTTCTTTGTTGAAAATGAAGTTGAGCTTGAGAATATGGTATCAAAAACGATTAGATTTGAACAGAATTCAGAGGAAATCCCCCAAAAACTATACACTCATTCAGGTAGTATTGAGCCGCTGCATCCATGGCCCCTTGACTTCAACGACGAACTATTAAATGAAATGTACGACTTGTTTTTTAAAAATAATGGTTTTTTACATCGGCATGAAACTTCATTAGATGAAACACCGAACGATGCAATAAGTGATGTACAAGCAATAAACAATGGAGTGAAATACATACTCTATCACGGGCACGGAAATATTCAGAAATGGACTTATGGAATGGGAGTACAAGGGATTGAATATTTGGTTAATGACGAATATTTTCCGATAATTTTTTCAGCATCTTGTTTGACCGGAACTTTCACCGGGAAAATTGGTGTTATGGAAGCCGAATGTTTTGCTACAAAAATGATAGCTTCAAAAAATGGTGGAGTTGCTTTTGTTGGTGCATTCAATGAATCAGGAAGGGGTCAGAACCCCTTGCTCAATGGTTTCTGCAAAGCAGTTAACGACAATGCAAATACAAGATTAGGGGAAGCACTTTTACACGCTTTTAACAGTCAAGAATTACCTGAAACGGCAATAAAATACTATCCACATGTAGAAGCTCCACTGTTTAATCGAGCAAGATTGCAGTTCCATTTATTTGGCGATCCGGCATTAAAAATCCATTATAGCAGTTCGAGTGTAAAAAACAATGATTTAACCGGTAGTGTTACAATCTCTCCAAATCCCGCAAGTGACTATATTGAAATTAGTTCCTCCTCTATCAACCCGACTGTTAACCGCAGGGTTGATGAAAGTTCAGACATCAAAATCTTCAATACATTGGGCGAATGTGTTGTGACTGTAGAGACACGGCATGCCGTGTCTCTACAAAGAATTGATGTATCGCATCTGCCTGTCGGATTGTATATCATCAAAATTGGTAATTTCGTCGAAAAATTTATGGTGGTGAGATAATAGAAAAATATGCTTTATATCCACTCATTTTTGCTGATTTATCGCTTTTTTTTCTATTTTTGTATATGATTATGATTTGATAAAGAAACATTGCAAGTAATTTAGAACAAAATAAGTAAAATTTACAAAGCAGAATATGAAAAGCAAAATAACACTAATAGCAATTATAGTTTTTGGGGCGCTCCCATTTTTACTCCTCGCCCAAACCGCTGATGAATATTTAGAACAAGGGATTGCAAAAGCAAAATTGGGCGATCATAGCGGCGCAATTAAATATTATAATAAGGCGATAGAGATTAGTCCGAATTCTTATGAAGTATATTATAACAGAGGGATTGCAAAATTCGAATTAAGGGATTATCCTGGTGCAATTTTAGATTATAACAAGTCTATTGAGATTAATCCAGATATTGCTATGGTATATGGCAACAGAGGTTTTGTAAAAAGTGTATCTGGTGATAATTTTGGTGCTATTTTAGATTACAACAAGTCGATTGAGCTTAATCCGAAAGATGAAATGGTTTATGGTAACAGAGGTATTGCAAAAGGCGCAATAGGGGACCATGCTAGCGCAATTTTAGATTTTAACAAGGTCATAGAGATTAATCCGAATAATACTTTGGCTTATAGCAGCAGAGGCGATGCAAGATGTGCATTAGGGGAGCATAGCAGTGCCATTTTAGATTATAATAAGGCTATAGAGATTGATCCGAATTTTGCGAATGCATATAATAACAGAGGTATTGCAAAACGTGTATTAGGAGATTTTCGCGAAGCAATTATAGACTATACCAAGGCGATTGAGCTAATTCCGAATAATGCTCAAACATATTTTAATAGAGGTCTAGCAGAGGTAGAATTAGGGGAACATGAAAACGCAATTTTTGATTTTAGCAAAGCAATAGAAATTAATCCAAATAATGCAATGGCATATTTTAACAGAGGGAATGAAAAATATAAATTAAAAGATTACAACGAAGCTATTTTAGATTATAACAAAGTGATAGAGATTAATCCGAATATTGCAACGGCATATAGTAACAGAGGTCTTGCAAAATATAAAATAAAGGATTACAGCGATGCCATGATAGATTATAATAAGGCTTTAGAGCTAAATCCGGATAATGCTGAAACATATTTTAACAGAGGTCTTGCAAAATTTAATATAAAGGATTACAGCCAAGCCATTTTAGATTATAATAAGTCAATAGAGTTAATACCGGAAAATGCTGAAGTATTATTTAATAGAGGGAATGCAAAACGTGCATTAGGCGACCTTCGCGGTAGCATTATTGATTATGATAAGGCAATAGAGTTGGTTCCGGATAATGATGAATTATTATTTAATAGAGGGACTGCAAAACTTGCATTAGGCGATCTTCGCGGTGGCATTATAGATTATGATAAAGCAATAGAGTTATTTCCGGATAATGCTGAACTATTATTTAATAGAGGGAATGCAAAACGTGCATTAGGCGATCATCGCGGTGGCATTATAGATTATGATAAGTCAATAGAGCTAAATCCGAATGATGCGAGGGTTTATAGCGTGAGAGGCATTGCTAAAGGTATGTTAGGGGATCATAGTGGCGCAATTTCTGATTTCAACAAGACGATAGAGCTTAATCCTAATGATGCATTAGCATATATCAGCAGAGGTGTTACAAAAGGTGAATTAGGTGATCATGTCAGCTCAATTTTGGATTTTAACAAAGCGATGGAGTTTAATCAGTATGATGCATTAGCATATAACAGTAGAGGTCTTGCTAAATACAATTTAGGCGATAATATCGGCGCTGTTTTAGATTTTGACAAGGCGATAGAGCTAATCCCGATTAATGTTGAAGCATATTATAACAGAGGGAATGCAAAATACAAATTAGGGGATTTCAACGGCGCAATTTCAGATTATAATGAGGCGATAGAGATTGATCCCAATAATGCCATACTTCTTTTTAACAGAGGGACTGTAAAAAACCAGTTGGGGGATCATCGCGGCGCAATATTAGATTTTAATAAGGGGATAGAAATTAACCCGAATGATGCAATGGCATATACCAACAGAGGTGCTGCAAAAAGCCAATTAAGCTTTAATCGCGGCGCTATATTAGATTTTAACAAGGCAATAGAGATTAATCCAAAATCTGTCGATTCATATATTTATAGAGGGATTTCAAAAAATAGTTTATCGGATTACAACGAAGCTATTTTAGATTTTAATAAAGCGCTTGACATTAATCCAAAATCTGTAGATGCATATATTAATAGAGGGAATGCAAAATATAGTTTAGCGGATCATAGGGCAGCAATTTTAGATTATAATAAGGCGATAGAGATTGATCCAAATATTGCAATGGCATATTCTAACAGAGGCCTTGCAAAATATGAATTGGAGGATAAAAAAGGTGCTTGCTCGGACTGGAACAAAGCCGGAGAATTGGGGTTTATAGATGCTTATAATTTGATAAAAGAATATTGCAAGTAACAAGTCTCTACTATGCTTTTGTCTGAACTATGATTTATTTGATTTGAATGATTTGTATATTTTCCCTCTGGTGTAACACCTGACGGGACAAGGAAACTTCTTGCGGTACTTGTATATTATAGATATATAATCGTTTCGCGATAAAAACATACCCCGAAGGGGTTATATATCTATAACTGTACATCCACGAGCCCAGACTCTTTACCCCGAAGGGGTTAAATCACTGCATTTTTCTTCATCACACTAATCACCCAAATCGCAAAAATCATAGTTCAGACAGAACAATTCATCCGATGACTCCCTCAAATTTGCCACAGCTTTAATCAACCAATTCATCTGAATACTCAAAGTCATCGGATGAATAAAAGAATTGAAGCGATTCTTCATCATCATAATCACCCAAATCGCAAAAATCATAGTTCAGACAGAACAATTCATCCGATGACTCCCATTCTGATGTCCCGTAGCTTTAATCATTTCAATTCAACGGAAGATTACAAGTCATCGGATGAATAAAGGAATATAATTAATAGTTCAGACAATCACTCAAATCACAAAAATCATAGTTCAGACAAAAACTTATGTTTAGACATACAATATTTTAAGATGATTTACGTTTATGATTTCAAATTTATTTGTGAAAATCGAGAAATTGAATGTATGTTAAGAAGTTTAAAAATGTTTACTAACAACAAGCTATGCTTATCATTATTTGCGTTTTTTATCCTTTTAGCTGTATCAATCTCTAATATTTACGCTCAAGCCCCGACCGGGAAAATCATTGTCGAAGTCAAAGGTTTCGAGAACAACAATGGTAAAGCTCGGCTACTTTTGTTTTCATCTAACGAAAAAAAGCATTTCCCAAAGGATAAGGATAAAGCTTTAAGAAAGAATGTTGTTCCCATCGTAAACAATCAAGTTCAATTTACCTACGAAAATTTGCCTTATGGAGAGTATGCCATTAGTGTTCATCATGACGAAGATGAAAATGGTAAGGTAAACACTAATTTTCTCAAAATTCCTAACGAAGGTTTAGGGTCATCAAATGATGCCAAAGGGTTTATGGGACCTCCATCTTTTGACAAAGCGAAAGTAATTTTAAATAAAGAAACAATTTCAATTACTATTAATATAGTCAACTAAAAAAATAAGGTTACAATGAAAAAAAAGAAAGTCATTATTGTTGGGGCAGGTCCGGGAGGACTTGTTGCCGGGATGATATTGTCTCAGAAACGATTTGACGTACATATTTACGAAAAGAAGGGTATAGTGGGCGGCAGGAACGGATTTATTCAGGCAGGTGAATATAAGTTCGACTTAGGTCCGACATTCTTTTTGATGAAGGACGTTTTGGAGCGAATCTTTACAATATGCAAGAGAAATTTGGATGATTATGTCAAAATCACTCAGCTTGACCCAATGTACAAGTTGGTGTTCAACGACAAGACTTTTGCTCCGACAACAGACAAAGAAAGGATGGTGCTCGAAATTGAAAGAGTTTTTCCCGGAAGTTCCAAAGGATATTTGCAATATATCGAAAGGGAACAAAAAAAATATGATAGGCTAATCCCTTGTCTCGAAGTCCCATACGGCTCGTTGACTGATTATTTCTCTCTGAGATTGTTGAAAGCATTGCCTTATCTGGATGGTCATTTAAGTTTGTTCGATGTGCTCGGTAAATACTTTGATGATGATTTTCTTAAAGTATGTTTTACTTTTCAAGCAAAATATATTGGAATGTCGCCATGGCAAGCGCCCGGACTTTTCAGCATATTATCTTTTATCGAGCATGGCGGCGGAGTCTTCCATGTAAATGGAGGATTAAATGAATTATCAAAAGCCATTGCTAAAGTTATTGAAGAGTGTGACGGAAAGATTCATTTATCCACAGGAGTCAAAAAACTGATAGTTGAAAACTCTGTCTGCAAAGGTGTTTTACTCGAGGACGGCAGCGAAGAAAAAGCCGATTACGTCGTTTTGAACGCCGATTTTGCACATGCAATGAAAAACTTGGTCGAACCGGCAGATAGGCGCAAATACACCGACAAAAAATTAAAAAAGATGAAATATTCATGTTCAACTTTTATGCTTTATCTCGGACTTGATAAAAAATACGAAAAGCTAAGTCATCATAATATCTTTTTTGCAAATGATTACAAGCATAATGTTGATGAAATTGTCAGTAATTCTATCATTCCGGATGACCCGTCAATTTATGTTCATAACCCAAGTATGATTGATGATTCATTGGCTCCTGACGGGAAGTCTTCAGTATATGTATTGGTTCCAATTGGTAATACAAGTGGTGGAATTGATTGGGCTGCAAAAAAAGAAGCATTTAAGGAAAAAATTCTAAATATCTTAGAAACTAAAGCGGGAATAAATGATATTAGAAATCATATTGAAGAGCTCAGAATAATCACGCCCGACGATTGGGAAAATCAAATGGACATTTACGATGGCGCCACATTCAATCTGGGACACAATATGGGACAATTACTGTATTTTCGTCCGCATAATGAATTCGAAGAGTTCTCTAATTGCTATCTGGTTGGTGGTGGCACACATCCCGGAAGTGGATTGCCTACTATTTACGAATCCGCCAGAATTTCGTCCGAATTAATATTAAAAAAAGAAGGGTTGAATTTATTTTCTTAAGTGTGAATTGAAATAATCATAAAATGCAAAGCAAATGAAGCAAAGCTATTTGAAGTATGATGATATAAACTTATTACTACATAAGCAGAGAGATTTCTTCGATTCGGATAAAACCAAAGAGATTTCTTTCAGAATTGATATGCTCAAAAAGCTTTATGCGATAATCGAAAAGAACGAAAATCGAATTATTGATGCATTGTATTCGGATTTACACAAAAGCATAACGGAGGCTTACACAAGCGAAATAGCTTACGTACTAAAGGAAATTGAGAACGCCATATCTTCGATTCGGAAATGGAACAAATCAAAGAAAGTGTGGACTCCACTAATCAATTTCCCTGCGAAAAGCTATTATTTTTACGAGCCTTATGGCATAGCACTTATAATCGCACCATGGAACTATCCTTTCGGGTTGACCATGAGTCCATTGATTGGTGCAATATCCGCAGGGAATTGTGCGATTCTCAAACCATCTGAAATTTCAGTTCATACAGCGGAGTTATTGTCCGATTTGATAAACAACAATTTCCCGCCCGAGTATATTAGAGTCGTCCAAGGCGATGCTGAAGTAGTTAAGTTATTGATTAATAAGCAAATTAATTATATTTTCTTTACGGGCAGTACGGTAGTCGGCAGAGAAATCATGAAATCAGCAGCCGAACATCTTATTCCGCTTACTCTTGAGCTCGGGGGAAAGAATCCATGCATTGTGGATAGTGAAATTGATATTGATGTAACCGCAAGAAGAATTATTTGGGGTAAATTTTTCAACGCAGGGCAAACTTGCATCGCACCCGATTATTTGTTAGTACATAATGATATAAAAGATGATTTTCTGAAAAGTTTGGTCAAAGCTATCGATGAATTTCATCCTGATGTGAAACCCGACAGTAAAGACTATTCGCATATAATTAACGAAAAGCATTTTAAAAGAATTTGCGACCTTATGGAAGACGGAAATATTTTGGTTGGTGGGCAAAAAGACGAAAGCAATTTATTTATTGCCCCGACTTTAATTACCGATGTTGACTATAATTCCAAGATAATGCAAGAGGAAATATTCGGACCACTTTTGCCAATAATATTCTATGAAAATTTATCGGATGTAATTCGTAAATTAAAAACGCTTCCAAAGCCATTGGCTTTGTACTTTTTTTCCAAAAATAATAAAAAACAAGACAAAATATTAGCCGAAACTTCGTCCGGTTCAGTATGTATCAATGGCACAATCCATGTAATCATGAATCAGAAGCTCCCATTTGGCGGAGTGGGGCAAAGTGGAATGGGCTCATATCACTGGCAAGCAGGTTTTGAAACATTCAGCCACCGGAAAACTGTTCTGAGGAAATTCTTCATATTGGATTTCAAAGCAATGTATCCTCCTTATAAAACAAAATTGAGCATATTGAAAAAAATAATTAATAGATTATATATTTTATAATATTAAAAAAATAATTCGAGAAATAAAATGTCAGAAAATAGTACAAAAAAGAAAGTCATAATAATTGGCGCCGGCTTGGGAGGGATTTCTGCAGCTATTATGTTGAAAATTAATGGCTATGATGTAGAAATATTTGAAAAAAATGAGAAAATCGGTGGAAAACTCAATACAATTCGAGAGAATGGTTATACATTCGATTTGGGTCCCTCGATTCTTACTTTACCGCAATATTTCAAAGTATTGTTTGAAGCTTCCGGCAGAGATATGAGTGATTACATTCCCATCCAAGAAGTCAGACCACATTGGAGAAATTTCTTCGAAGACGGCACAGTAATAGACTTAGACCCCGATATGGAAGTAATGAAAAAAGAGCTTGACAAACTCGGTCCTGATGCATACTCAGACTTCCGAAAGTTTATGGATTATTCGGAAAAACAATATGATATACTAGCTCCTGGATATTTCGACAGCGGACTCGATTCAACTTTCGACTTTATGAAATTCTACGATTTTTCAGCCGTTTTCAAGATAGATTTTTTCAGAACGATGCATGGCAGAATTGCCAAAATAATTAAAAACCCATATTTAATTGATATTTTTGATTATTTTATTAAATATGTAGGGTCATCTGCATATAATGCACCGGGATTTATGAATTTAATGCCAACAATCCAGTTCAGATATGGCTTGTGGTATGTACCCGGAGGAATGTATAACATTGCATTGGGCTTCAAAAAATATATGGATGAGCTTGGAATTAAAGTTCATTTTAATTCTGAGGTTTCTAAAATAGTGACTGACCAAAACAAGGTGAACGCAATCGAGGTGAATGGCGAAACGCATCATGCCGATATTATCGTTTCAAATATGGAAGTTATCCCTGCTTACAAAGATTTGCTAAATGAAGATGATAAATTTCTGGGTAAAATGGATAGATACGAGCCGTCTTGCTCCGGGCTTGTGCTTGACATCGGGCTCGATATTCAGTATCCACAGCTTGCTCATCATAATTTCTTGTATTCGCAACACCAAAAAGAGCATTTTGATTTAGTTTTTAATAAAAAAATGATGCCTACTGACCCAACAATTTATTTGGTGGATAGTTCTAAATCTGATCCAAGCGTGGCTCCGCCGAATTGTTCCGGATTGAAAATTCTCCCACATATTCCATATATCAACAAGGAAAATCCTTATACGATGGAAGATTATATTAAATTAAAAGACACAATTCTTATTAAACTTGAACGAATGGGGTTGACAGACCTTCGTAAACATATAGTATATGAGCATTTACTCACTCCAATTGATATTGAAAAAATGTATAATTCAAACAAAGGCTCAATTTACGGAGTCGTTTCCGATTTCAAAAAGAATTTTGCTTTTAAATTACCTAAAAAAAGCAAAAAATATTCAAATCTGTACTTTACGGGCGGCACAGTAAATCCCGGAGCCGGAATGCCAATGGTTTTACTTTGCGGGCAAAACGTTTGCAAAGCAATTATCGAGGATGAGAAAAAGAATGGAAATTAATTCTATAATTTTACTCGCAATAGCAATTCCATCGTTTCTGTGCGGATTCTACTTTCTGTACAGAATCAAGCTATGCAGAGATTATAATTTGAATTCTTCTAATCAAAAAATTGCTATAATTATTCCTGCTCGAAATGAAGAACATAATATCGGAAATTTGTTAAGTTCTATAAATAATCAAACTTATAAAGTTGACGAAGTGATTGTGGTAAATGACAGCTCGACTGATAAAACGAAAGAAGTTGCGGAAAGCTTGGGGGCAATAGTGTTGGAGTCCGACCAATTGCCGGAAGGATGGAAGGGTAAACCCTGGGCTTGCTGGCAAGGGTCGCAATTTTCATCTGCCGATATTTTTATTTTCCTTGATGCAGATACCATTATCGAGCCTGATGGATTGAAAAAAATCGTTGAGTCATATTTATTTGAGCTACAAGAATCCGAAAATACGAATGGAGTTGTAATGTCAATAGCACCTTTCCACAAAATTGAAAAGCTCTACGAGGAATTTTCTGCAATATTTAATATCATAATGGTCGGCTCTATGAATGCATTTACACCGTTTAAAAGTAATCAGCCAACCGGATTGTACGGTCAATCACTCATTATCAGTAAAAAGAATTATTTTGAAATTGAGGGGCACTCCTCAGTGAAAAATAAAATACTCGAAAATGTTTTTATGGCTCAGAAATTCCGAGAAAAGGGTACGCGATTGGTTTGCTTGGGTGGCAAAGGCTCGCTATCGTTCAGAATGTATCCCGACGGGTTCAGAGCATTGATTGACGGTTGGACAAAAGCATTTGCCTCGGGTGCAGGTCAAGCCTCGTTATCAGCTTTATTGACCAGCATATTATGGATTTCAGCCGGATTTATGATAAGCATAAAACTACTTTTCGACTTATTTGCTGGCGATTCAGTCATTTTGTGGCTCCTTTTATACGTTGCATATTCACTTCAAACTTATTGGATGCTACGACGTTTGGGTAGCTTTAGTTTCCTGACGGCATTGCTTTTTCCGGTTAATTTAGTCTTTTATGTAATTGTTTTTTCACGCTCATTGTATTATCTGATTTCCAAAAAGTCAATTAATTGGAAATCGAGAAATGTAAATTCATGATGGAAATAAAATGCTAATAGAATTGCCAATTGTTTGGACGATAATAATTAATATAGTTTTGTGGTTTATAATTCACATGTCCTTTGCGTATATTATCACAATTTTGCCCGCTTCCTCAATAAATACTAAGCTTTGGATATATAAAAAGCGAGATTGGGAGCAAAATGGTAAAATTTACGAAACTTTATTCAATATAAAAAGCTGGAAAGGGCTGCTCCCGGACGGTGCCGCTTTGTTCAAGAAAGGATTCAAAAAAAAGAGCATGGCAACAAAGGACAGAGACTACATGAAACTTTTTATGATAGAAACCTGTAGGGGAGAGTTTGTTCATTGGCTTGTGATACTTTTTTCGCCCATATTTTTCATATGGAATCCCTTGTGGGCGGGCTGTGTCATGATTGTTTACGCACTCATCGCAAATTTGCCCTGCATCTTAGCCCAGAGATATAATAGAATCAGATTCGCAAGAATACTTGCAGATGGTCGAAATTAAGTAACATACCAATTCATCCGATGACTCCCACCTAAATGTGCCACAGCTTTAATCAAACCAATTCATCTGATGACTGCCAGTCATCGGATGAATAAAAGATTTAATTAAAAACCACAACAACACCAATCCGATTGTAACCGATGTAAAATTTATAATCAAGATTTGATATAAGCGAATTCTTATTATTATATGCTTTAACCGCTCTGTGAAACATATCATTACTTTCATTCAATAGTAAAATTGCCATCAAATCAATCGCTACTGTTAATTCAATAATCAATAGAGCCACGGTAAAATTATTAAAAATACTGTTTCTTCTGGGAAGCTCTTCATATGTATAGGTATGACGATTGGAATATAAATCCCAAATCGAATAAATAGCAACGCCGGTTAAAACTGTTCCACCGGCAAGAGAGATATAGCCCCAAGTTTTATAATTGCCGTATGATTTCACTAACTTTTGCGAACTTGGATTTGCATAAAGTAAGTCTCTGATTTCACTTTTTGAGTGCTCCGTGTCGCCCAAGTAATAGCTGTTGCCCCAAAACGAATACTCAACTCTGATAGTGTCGGTCACATTTTGAGCCAAAGTTTGCCCTGCCGCAAGAAATGAAATCAACATTGTGATTGCAAGAGTGAACTGTTTGAATACTTTTGTCATGTTTTAGTCCTAAAATTTTTGTAAAATTAATTGATATTTTTTGTCCCGTCTTTGTATTAACTTACGGAACATTACAATTCATCCGATGACTCCCACTTTGATGTGTCACAGCTTTAATCAAACCAATTCATCTGAATAGACCAAGTCATCGGATGAATAAAGAATTAATTAAAAACTACAACAACACCAATCCGGTTGTAGCCGATGTAAAAATCATAGTCAATATTTGATGAAAGCGAGTTCTTATTATATGCTTTAATCGCTCTATTAAACTTACTATTACTGTCAAGCAATAGTAAAATTCCGGTTAAATCAAGAACTACAGCGATAGCTGCTGTAATATTAAATCTTGTTGCATCATAACCGTAGCTTTGATTTTCAAATGGAGAGCGACCACTGCTATGCCCCATCATCAATCCGTCATAAATTGTATAAGCTGTTAATATTAATCCTGTCGTAAGAGTAATATTGCCCCATATTTTATAACTGGTGGAAGATTCCATCAAGTCCTGAGTACTTAAGTTGCGATAAAGAATGTCCCTGATGTCATCTTTATATTGCTTTGTGTCGCCCAAGTAGTAGCTGTTGTTCCAAAACGAATACTCAACTCTGATTGTGTCGGTCGCATTTTGAGCCAACGCTTGCCCTGCCGCAAGAAATGAAATCAACATTGTGAAAGCAAGAGTGAACTGTTTGAATACTTTTGTCATATTATAGTCCTAAATAATTTATGTTCATTTTATAATTTACGAATCTACGAAAAAATTTTCTTTATAGTCTCAACTATGATTTTTTTGATTAAAATGATTTTTATGATTATGTATTTATTTGTTTGTCTGCTTCCTAATCACATTTAATCATTCTAATCATATAAATCATAGTTCAGACAGCAACAATTCATCCGATGACTCCCACCTAAATGTGCCACAGCTTTAATTAAACCAATTCATCTGATAGTACAAGTCATCGGATGAATAAAAGACGAAAATCATAGTTCAGACAGCAACAATTCATCCGATGACTCCCTCAGATTTACATCTGCTTTAATTAAACCAATTCATCTTAATACTCCAGTCATCGGATGAATAAAAGACCAAAATCATAGTTCAGACAAAAAAAAAGACTGCCCAAATATTGAGCAGTCTAAATTTATAGAAAATCTATCAGGAGCTATTAGACCCAGCCTCTTAATTTGCATGCTTCGGCAACTCTTGAAACTGAAATCAAATAAGCAGCGTCGCGCATGTAGATATTGCGTTCGCGAGCCAAATCTGCTACTGCATGATAAGCGTGTGTCATCTTGCTGTCTAATTTTTCCAAAACTTCTTGTTTTGTCCAGAAATAATTTTGGTTGCATTGTACTTGTTCAAAATACGAACATGTTACGCCACCTGCATTAGCCAAAAAGTCAGGAATCATCCAAATGCCGCGTTCGTAAATTACTTTGTCGGCGTCGGGAGTTGTAGGTCCGTTTGCACCTTCGGAAATCATTTTAACTGTAGGTGCTATTCGGTTAACTGTTTCAGCATTAATTTGATTTTCCAATGCAGCTGGAATCAATATATCAACTTCTTGTTCAATCCATGCATCGCCGGGAAGAACTTCGTAGCCCAATTCAATAGCTTTTTGGCGGTCAATTTCGCCAAAACGATTTGTGATGTCGAGCAATTCTTGCAAATATAGCCCTGACATTTTGCGATAAGTATATGCTTTCTTTTCGATATTGTCCCAACTCGAAACGGCGATTGCTTTGCCGCCATATTGAGTATAGAGGTTAATAGCGTATTGGCTTACATTACCAAATCCTTGGAAAGATGCTGTAGTGTTTCTAATATCAATGTTCATTTCTTTCAAAGCTTCACGGACAGTATAAATCACACCATATCCTGTAGCTTCGGTTCTACCCAAAGAACCGCCCATACCCAAAGGCTTACCTGTAATCAAACCGGGAGCTTTGTAGCCGACCATTCTTTCGTATTCGTCTAACATCCAAAGCATGTGCTGCCCGTTTGTCATTACGTCAGGTGCCGGAACATCTTGCAATGGACCAACATTTTTGGCAACTTGGCGAATCCAACCGCGGCAAATTGCTTCTTGTTCGCGTAGTGAGAGGTTGCGTGGGTCGCATATTACGCCACCCTTACCGCCGCCCAATGGTATATCAACAACGGCAGTTTTCCAAGTCATCCACATTGACAATGCTCTCACAGTATCAATAGTTTCTTGTGGATGGAATCTGATGCCGCCTTTTGCAGGTCCGCGAGCATCGTTGTGTTGGCAACGAAAGCCTTTGAATACCTTGTAAGAGCCGTCATCCATTCTGATTGGAATGTTAAAATGGAACTCTCTGTCAACATTTCTTAATAAATCGCGGGTTGCTTCATCTAACTGAAGTTGTTCAGCTATGGCGTCGAACTGATGTTGCGCCATATTGAAGGGATTGAATGATCCTTCTGACATAATCTGCCTCGAAAATTTAATCTTACAATTTAAGAACTCGTTTTTTACGAGTTACAACAATTTATTGTACAAAAGTACGAAATTTTATGACAATAAGTCAAATTAAAATTAACAAAAAATCATAAAAACTTGCATTTTTATGTACGAAAAGTAACAAAAAAGTTAAATTTTGGAGCAAATCATCAAAATAAAATAAAATCGGGTGGAAAATCTCTATATAAAAATGTATATTTTTACAATAAGTTGATTTATATGGATAATATTATCAGAAGCCTTGAAGAACGTGCCAAAGAGCTAAATTGCTTATACTCTATTGAAGAAATTTTGAACTCGAATCGAAGTTCGGAAGAAATGATTTTCGCTATATTAGCCATTATCCCGTCAGGTCTAAGATACCCCGAATTGTGCATGACGAAAATCACAATTGCGGACAAGGATTATACTTTGACCGATTTCTACGAAACTGAATGGTGTCTGAGTTCTTCAATCAAAGTTCATAACGAAGTTTTTGGCAGTCTGAATGTATATTATTCGCAACATTTGCCGGAGTTGGACGAAGGTCCTTTTTATAAAGAAGAGAAAAAATTACTGAAAACTATTGCCGAAAGGTTTGCTCATTATTTGTTCTTCACCAAAATGAAGGTGATTTTCGACGAATTGTCTCATTCAAATGGTGATAACAATAATCACAGACGCCCGGAATGGGAGGTAATCTTGGATATGCTTAAGCGTACCGACCAAAATCTCTTCTCGATTTTATCTCGCAAAATGCTGAACCATCTTTACTGCAAAGGTATCAAAGAATCTTCAGATATGTTTGAAAAGCTCGGCTCGAAATTGGATTATGATTTAACTTCGAGCGATTTTCTTAATCGCCCGACTAAAAAAACTGTACTGCAACAGTCATTCAAGCTCGGCAACGAAATTTTCGAAATTGCTGCAAAGTATTTCAGCGACAATGATATTATGCAAAAAATTCAGAAATGGATAAATGAGGAAAAATCGCATCATCTTGTAAAATTATTAGCAAGCCAAAATTCCCCTTTAGCGGATGTAGCTGATGCTATCAGGCGCTACCATCAGGTCAATCCAACCTATGATTTGGGGCTAACACCCACCAGACAAGGTATAATCGTAGCTCTAATCAGACGATTCCTGAATGACCAACTCGAATTTATTGACATTGCCAAAAATTACCTCAATATTCAAGATTTTTATTATCTGCTCCAAAAGATGATTTTCCCACCGGAAAGTCACGGCAAATTGGGTGGTAAAGGTTCCGGCTTATTGCTTGCCGGGAAAATTATCGAGAAGGCGACTGAGTATTCGAACGTTATGTCGGGAATTAAATTTCCCAAAACATGGTATATTACGTCAGACGGTTTGATGAATTTCATGTACTATAATAATATGGAAGACATCATTGAGCAAAAATATCGTGATATCGAAGAAATTCGCCAAGAATATCCTCATATCATGCAGGCTTTCAAAAACTCGCAGTTTTCATCAGAGATTTTAAACGGACTTTCAAGGGCTTTAGATGATTTTGGAGACAACCCGATTATTGTTCGTAGTTCAAGCCTATTGGAAGACCGCATGGGCTCAGCTTTTGCCGGAAAATACAAATCACTTTTCTTGGCAAATCAAGGCAGCAAGCAACAACGACTCGATGAATTGGTTGACGCAATTGCCGAAGTTTATGCTTCCACTTTCGGACCCGACCCGATTGGTTACAGAACTGAACGTGGATTACTCGATTTCAACGAGGAGATGGGGATTTTGATTCAAGAGGTTGTGGGGACAAAAGTCGGCAAATATTTCTTCCCGGCATTTGCAGGCGTAGCTTTCAGCAATAACGAATTCAGATGGTCGCCCCGAATCAAGCGAGAAGACGGCTTGATTAGGATGGTAACAGGACTTGGAACTCGTGCTGTAGATAGAATCAGCCAAGATTTTCCATTATTGATAGCTCCGGGGCAACCGGATTTGAAAGTAAACCAAACTTATCAGGAAATTGTCGGTTATTCGCCTAAACACATTGATGTTATGAATTTGGAAACAAATTCTTTTGAAACTATTCCAATCAAGACACTATTGAAAGAGGTTGGAAATAAGTATCCTATGTTGAACGAAATATTTTCGATTGTCGAAGAGCGTCGCCGAATCAAAAGACCTATGGGACTTGGAATTGATACCCGTAAAGACGATATAGTTGTGACTTTTGAAAATTTGGTTCACAACAAAAAGTATATCGAAATGATTAATGCGGTTCTGCTCGAACTCAAAAGCAAATTGGGCACACCTGTGGACATCGAATTTGCCTGTGACGGCAAGGATTTATACTTACTGCAATGCCGTCCGCAATCATCTTCAGCAGAAGCCCAATCGGCTGTTATACCGAAAGATGTTGACCCCAAGAAAATTATCTTTACTGCCAACCGATTCGTTTCAAATGGGAAAGTCCCGGACATTGCTCATATTGTTTACGTTGACCCCGAAAATTATGGAAAAACCAAAGAACTTGAACATCTGAACGATGTAGCCCATGCCGTCAGTAAATTGAATAAACTTTTACCCAAAAAGACATTTATACTGATGGGACCCGGTCGTTGGGGTACTCGTGATGATATCAGACTTGGAGTGAAAATCACATATTCGGATATTCACAATACTGCAGTTTTGATTGAAATTGCAAAACAAAAGGAACAGTATGTACCGGATTTATCATTCGGGACACACTTTTTCCAAGATTTGGTTGAAGCGGGTATCAGGTATTTGCCATTATATCCTGGTTCGAAAGATGTGATTTTCAAACGCGATTTCTTCATGAAAAATGAAAACACTCTAACGCGATATTTGCCCGAATTTGAGCATTTAAATAATGTTTTGAGAGTAATCAATGTGCGGGAAACCACAGGTGGCGGTATTTTGAGATTACTTATGAATGCTGATGATGACTTTGCGATGGCATTGTTGACTGACCCGACTACCACTGCTAACTATACATCCGGCAATATTTCCTATTCTGCATTAAAGAGCGAATCCTCTGCCGAAGAAGCTTTGCAATGGCGTAAACGCATGGCTGAAAGCGTCGCTCTAAAGCTTGACCCAAAGCGATTCGGTGTGAAAGAAGTCTATTTGTATGGAACTGTTTTTAATGAAACAGCTACTTCAAACTCCGATATTGATTTATTAGTACATTTCGATGGTAATGAAGAACAATACAAGGAACTAAAAGTTTGGTTCGAAGGTTGGAATCACTGCCTGAGCCAACTGAATTATAACCGTTCGGGATATTCTATCGAAAATTTCCTCGATATTACATTCATTACAGACGATGAAATAAAGGAACAAAAGTATTATTCAGACTTGATGGAACCCGCAAATCATACTGCAAAGAAATTGCAATTGAAAGCATATTCGAGTTCTTAACGATGATAATTATAGTTTTTGAAGCATTTTTCTTGCTTTGGGAGCGAATGGACTATTTGGGTTACTTTCAATCAATTTTCTGTAATCGCCCTTCGCTTCGTTGATTTTGCCTGATTTCAATTTGCTGTCTGCCGATAGTAATTGGGCGTGGTCCGTGAACTGGCTGTTACTCGAGTTTATGACTTTAGAGAAATGAGCCAGTGCGTTATCGTAATCACCGATTTGATAGTAGCATTTTCCAATATTAAGGTTTATTTCATTTTCCTTAGTTTTGCTTGTTTCGCTTTGTAAGGCTCTTTGGAAGCTACTCAATGCCTGAGCATAGGAACCTTTTTCGTAAAGATTTTTGCCTAAGGTTAATTCCTCACTGTCCGAAATCACGATATTATTCACCGTTGCTTTACTTTCTGTCACTTCAGCTTCTCTGCTCGGTTGCTGTGCTCGGTTTCTTTTCGGAGCTACGGTCTCGTCAGGCTCGAGATAAGTTTCATTTACAGCTCTAGACAATATATCTTTCTTAGTTGTGCTATTAGTTTTTGAAGTGGGTTTTGAAACTTCATCGGGCATTAGAATCGTTTTGTTGTTATCATTACTCGGAGAAATGGCATTTGAACTAGCATGATTCCTTGTATTTCCGGTTTCGGGCAATATATTCATATCAGATTTGACATCGGCAATGTCATAGCTCATATTGCGAATCAATTCCTTGATTTCCGAAATATTGTCTTCGATTTTCTCCAATCTGCCGCTTGATGACTTTTGCTCTTCGACGATTGCCATCATTTGCTCTCTCAAGGTTGGAATTTGTCTGATTACATTTTCAGAAATCATCGGTTCCTTTTCAGCCTTGATATTTGCATGGTTTACTTCTTTGTCACCGATTTCGTCAATTTCTGCAATTATCTCGTTTGATTCGATATTTTTCGATTTGACAGATTTATCGCTTTCAGGAATAGATGAAATTAATTTTCCACCTCGGACACTTCGGGCAGTCGAACATGACGATAGGGGAATGCCTGATATGGTTAATATTAGTAACAATGTCAATATTGTGCATATTCTGTGGCTTCCGAAATAGGCTATAAATCTGTTTTTCATACTATCATCCTTGTTTAATCAGATAAATCGTTATATTTGATTATATTTTATTAGAAATTTACAAATAACGTGCCTTAAATAAATGAAAATATTAGTAATCAATTGGCAGGACATCAAAAATCCTTTCGGCGGTGGTGCTGAAGTGCATATGCACGAAATTTTCAAACGTATTGCAGCTATGGGGCATGATGTCACTATTTTTGCTTGTGCCCATCCCGATTTAGCTCCAGAAGAAATTATTGACGGTATAAAAATTATTCGCAAAGGCGACCGCAATGTTTTTAATTTTATAGTGCCTTGGGAATATAGGAGAAGGTTTAAGAATAAAGGATTTGATATAATCATTGATGATATAAACAAAATCCCTTTCTATACTCCACTTTTTGTCGAGGAACCTTTACTTGCTATCAGCCATCATTTCTTCGGTAAAAGCATTTTCCATGAAACGAACACTATCTTTGGTTCATACGTTTATTTATCAGAAGCATTGGTAGATGTTATTTATAAGAAGACTAAATTTGTTGTTGTTTCCGATAGCACTCTTGATGAATTCATTTCAAGAGGTTTCGATAAAAAGAATATTACTATTGTCACAAACGCTATCGAACAAAGCGATTTCCCAATGGCAGTCACTACCAAGAATCCAAATCCTATAGTGACATATTTTGGTCGCCTCAAGAAGTACAAAAGCGTTGACCACTTAGTCAGGGCATTTTACTTTGTTTCGCAAGAAATTCCAAATGCAAAACTCGAATTCATCGGCAGGGGAGACTTCCGCCCATATTTAGAACAATTATGCAGAAAACTCGGAATAAGCGATAAAGTTCATTTTCATGGTTTTGTTGATGAACAAACAAAATCGGAATTATTATCCAAATCATATTGTGTTGTTAATACATCAATGAAAGAAGGTTGGGGGATTACAAATATTGAAGCCAATGCTTGTGGCACTCCGGTTATTTCAGCCAACGTCCCTGGTTTACGCGACTCAGTCAGCGAAGGGGTTTCGGGATTGCTGTATGAATATGGCAATATCATGGATTTAGCCGACAAATTAAGATTGGTACTGACTGATAACAAAAAAAGACAGCACCTTAGTGAAGGTGCCGTCTCTTGGGCTCGCCAATTTTCTTGGGATACGTCTGCAGAAATTATGTTAGATGCTTGTCAACGTGTGATAGACGAGCATAAATCATAAATTCGGGGTAATCAAATCAATAAGCTCTTGCGCCATTGTTTCTGAAAAACCTGATTTTCTAAATAGTACTTTTCCGTCTTTTCCTACTACAAACATAGTAGGGAAACCCGTTACGCCATATTGCATTGCAGTTTGGTCTCCTTCGAGCAAAGTTTGATAATTAACATTATGTTCCTTTTTGAATTTAACAGGGTCGGCTCCGGGAGGTTCTTGGCAACTAATTCCAAGCACTAATGCGTTTTTGCCAGCAAAATGTGTGTGAACTTTCTGTAGTTCCGGCATTGCTTTGACGCACCATTTGCACCATGTACCCCAAAAATCCAACACAAGAACTTTGCCTTTGAAATCAGATAATGATACCATTTTGCCGGATTCGTCTTTCAATTGGAAATCAGGTGCTACACTACCTACATCAACTGATGCTGTTGGTTCGCCGGATGCTAAATCTTCCTCAGCATAACCTTCAGGCTTTGTCAATGTAAAAATTGAATCGTCAATTTTACCGTCCAATTTTACATCTTTCAAATTTGAGATATATTTTACAGTGTCGTTTCCGCGAATTTGGTAAATTTCCTCTCTAAATCGGAGTAAATCGCTCTTACGAACATACATTTTCATTAATGCGTTAACATCAAATTCGGGGTAATGCTTAGAGCTTGTAAGCAAATAGGCTTCTACACCGTCAATTTCGACTATTTTTTCGAGTTTCATCGAATCTTTGAACTCCGAAACATACATATCATAACTTGTAATCGGTGCTATCATTTCGAATGATGAATTCAAGAAGTTTTCAACCAAAAATCTTGATGGATCTTGGTCTTTGGTGATTCTGATGAATTTCTTGTTGACATTGTCCACCAATGTGAAATTTTCATTTTGATATGCTATCTTTGTTCCATCAGCATATTCAGCATAAATTTTCATTGGATAAGCAGCATTTTGAGTGTCGCGGACCAAAATCACTTTCGCACTCAAATCATTGTCCATATTTGGGGCTTTGAAAGTGAAATCAAGAGAATACTCTGCTGATTGGACTTTCATACTACGCTCGTGAGATTGCTTCAAAATATCGAGAGGCTCGGTCAAATTTGTGTCTTCGGAACAACTTGTTACCACCAACACAAGGAGAATAAACATTGAAAGATACTTATACATTTTTCACTCCGGAAATTATAAATTCATTAAATTAGGAATTGCATTTTCATAAAGCTCAAAGACGTTTTTAATTGAATAATTAATATAATTTTTAATGATGAATTTGTTCTCGATTGTCTTGCCGATTACATTGAAAGGAACATTGTGCTTCTCGGCAGCTGAACTGACTTCATCGAGCTTGGATTTGTCTATTGTGATGACTATTCTTGATTGAGTTTCGCTAAACAAATCGCCAACTGTCGGGCTGTCACCCAAATCTATTTCGCAGCCTATGTTGCCCGATGATATAGACATTTCGGACAATGCGATAATCAATCCGCCTTCGCTAATATCATGAGCAGAAGTAATCAATCCGCTGCGAATCAACTCTAAAGCCAACTTTTGCAAAGCGATTTCTTTCGTCAAATCAATTTCAGGCGCGTTGCCGGTAATCTCTTCCGCATAATGCTTGAGATATTCAGAGCCGCCAAGCTCATTCAGATTATCACCCAAAACTACAATTATTTCATCTTTTTGTTTAAAATTAAGCGACATGATTTTGTTTAAGTCATCTATGATTCCAAGCATACCGATTGTTGGAGTAGGGAATACTGCATTGTTTTTGGATTCGTTATGAAAGCTGACGTTGCCGCCTGTTACGGGTGTATTAAATGCTCTACAAGCATCACCCATGCCCTTAATCGCTTCGGAGAATTGCCAATAGACTTCAGGGTCATATGGATTGCCGAAATTCAAGCAATTTGTGATTGCGACGGGTTCTGCTCCTACGCAAACCACATTTCGGGCAGCTTCTGCAACTGCAATCATAGCACCTTTGTAAGGATTCAAATACACATAGCGACTGTTGCAATCTGTAGTTACAGCTATTGCTTTGCCCGGAAGCTCTTTCAGTCGAATTACCGCTGCATCGCCTTTGATAGAAACTGTATTTGTGCGTACTTGTGAATCATATTGCTCAAAAATCCAACGTTTAGATGCTATATTGGGCGAACTTATTACAGTTTTGAAATCGCCTTCAGTCGGTGTCATCGCTGCTACTTTGGCACAATCGTATTTATGTTTTTGAGCCAAATAGTCCGGTTCTTTAGTTTCTCGGTCATATTGTGGAGCACCACCGCCCAAGACTAATGAATCGGCATCCAATTCGCAAACTTTCAGACCATTTCTAAATATATGGATAAGCCCATCGCCAGTTACTTCGCCAATCTCAGTTATTGGGACGTCCCATTTGTTGCAAATATCAATAGCGATTTGCTCTTTCCCTTTTTCAATCACGGCAAGCATTCTTTCTTGCGATTCGGAAAGCATAATTTCATATGCAGACATACCCAGCTCTCGAAGCGGCACTATATCAAGGTTAATGTTCATACCCAAAGCGTTTCTGGCGCTCATCTCCGACGTTGAGCACGAAATTCCGGCTGCTCCCATATCCTGAATACCAACAATTACACCTGCATCAATTAATTCGAGAGTTGCTTCGAGAAGTAATTTTTCAGCAAATGGGTCGCCAACTTGGACTGTAGGTCGCATATCATCAGTTTTTTCATCGAACTCGCGTGATGCGAGAAGCGATGCACCATGGATTCCATCGCGTCCTGTGCTGCTTCCTAATATCATCACCGGATTGCCAACACCTGATGATGCTGCCGAAGCAGTTTTATCAACATGAACTATACCTACAGCCATAGCGTTTATCAGAGGATTATCACTATAACAATCATCGAAATAAATTTCTCCGCCAACAGTCGGGACTCCAAAGCAATTTCCGTAATGTCCGATTCCATGTACCACTCCTGAGAGCAGATATTTCGTGCGACGGTTGTTCAATTCCCCGAAGCGCAATGAATTCAATGCGGCAATAGGTCTTGCTCCCATTGTAAAAATATCGCGTAAAATTCCACCAACGCCTGTAGCAGCACCCTGAAATGGTTCAATAGCAGACGGGTGATTGTGACTTTCGATTTTGAAAGCGATTGCCCAGCCGTCGCCAATATCAACTAATCCGGCATTTTCTTCACCGGCTTCGACTAAAAGTTTGCCACCGGAACGTGGCAAAGTCTTCAATTTTTTTATAGAATTTTTGTAGGAGCAATGTTCGCTCCACATTACGCTATAAACTCCCAACTCTGTGTAGGTCGGAGTTCTGCCCATTATTTCGACAATTTTTTCGTATTCTTTGGCTGTTAAGCCCAATTTTAAAGCTGTTTCGACTGTTACCCGAAGTTCGGAATATAGCTCTGATGTATTCATTTTTTGTTCAAATTATTTCAAAATATTTTCATTCTTGTCAACTTAACATCTTTAAAAATAAGGAAAAATTACGAATGTTTTTTGAATTTCTAATGTGACTGCCGTATTATTTAACATGAATATTTTCACAATAATGAAACATATGATTGAACTTTACGTAATGTGGTATGTTATTTTATGAGATGTACTATGCATTTATTTACGAAAAAAATGAAATTTCTTTGCAACATTTTAAAATATTCAACGTATTAAGCATTGTTTAGAAAACTATTGGAACGAAATTAGTTTTATGAGTATTGAAAACGAAAAAAATGATAATCGCCAAAGGATTATTAATACAGCGAAGGAGCGGATTCTCAAGTATGGATATCGCAATCTGAGAATTGATGACATCACAAACGATTTACAAATATCAAAACGCACTTTGTACGAAATCTTTTCCTCGAAAGAGGATTTAGTACGAGAATTATTTCAACAAGGTCACTCAATCATGTCGAATGAAATCGAAAGCGTATTGTCAACGATAATTAATGATATCGAAGCTGACTTCTTAGTCGAAATGAGAAAGCTTTGGGCTATTGTCAAAAACCATACTGAAATTGTCAGCAACCAACTTTTTGTAGAAATCAAAACAGTTTTCCCTGATTTATCCTGCAAAAGGCAAGATTTTGAAGATTCGATAAAAAGCAATTTCGACCAAATCTACAAAATCGGAATTGCAAAAGGTATATTCAAACCAAATGTCAAAAGTGAGTTATTTTTTATGATTCATTACTATGCTTTGAGTAGCATACTGAAACCTGAAATCATAGCTCAATCATCAATGAGTATAAAAGAAATTATTGATGGCATTTCAAATTTACTATTAACGGGCGCATTAACAGAGGACGCACAAAAGAAATATTTAGAATTAACAGAAATTTAAATTTAAGGATTTATAAATGAGTTCTTTCAAACATAATATCAAAAAAATGATTCTCTGCTTCATCGTGTTAACGGCAATCGCCTGTCCGGCACTGAGTAGAGAGACTGTTGTCTTGAAGTTGGATGACGCTATACTAAAGGCTTTGAGCAACAATTCGCAGACAAAAATCGCTAAAATGGAGCTGACAAAAGCAAACGCCGCTGTGAAAGAGGCATTTGGTTACGCACTTCCAACTGTTGATTTTTCGGCAAGTTTATCGCACTTCTTGAGCGTTCCCAAGATGCCATTTCCCGATTTCGAGGCAATGTTGAACAACTACACTTACAAAGTGTTGGTAGATGAGGCACTTATTTCTGAGGGTGATGCAAAATATCGAGACATGAATAATGTGCTGCAAAGCTTCACACTCAAGAATAATTATGAAGCCAAACTTCAAGTAACGCAGATTTTGTTCAATTCCGCTGTGTTTCGTGGTATCGGGGCATCAGAAATTTATCGTCAAGCCGCTGAAGTAAACCTTCAAAATACTGCTGCGAAAACTATTCTAGATGTCCAAAAAGCATTTTATGGGATTTTGCTCGCAAAAGAGATGAATTTAATTGCTCAATCAAGCTTCGAAAACATCGAAAACCATGTCAAATCTGCTCAAGCTATGTTTCAACAGGGTTTAGCATCAGAGTATAACGTTATGCAAGCTGAAGTACAGTTAGAAAACTTCCGACCAATGGTAATTGCATCAGAAAATGCTCTGAAAAATGCGAAGGAAGGATTGAGAATTGTCTTGGGCATTGGAGATGATGTTGACATAGATGTTGTTGGTAATTTGGAAGTAATTGATGATGTAGGCGATGATTTACCAAATTTAATTGAAAAAGCCCGCAAAAACAACTTAGATGTTAAAGGTTTGAGCAAAAAAGCCGACGTTGACGAGGCATTTATTGATTTAGATGTTTCGGAATATTGGCCCTCGCTTGTAGCATTTGGAAATGTATCTTTAAACGGAGCATCCGATGATTTCAATTTTTTGCACTATAATTCATCAATGGTTGGTTTGAGCCTTTCAATTAATTTATTCAATGGCAACAGAACTCGCCAAAAAGTCGAACAGTCAACCGTTTCGATGTTGCAAACTCGAGAACAGGTTAATAATCTCAAAGATTTTGTTGCAATGAGAATGAAGGACAAATTTAACGAATTGGAACAAGTCAGGAGCACATTATCATCGCAGGAAAGAAACGTTGATTTGGCTCAGAAGAGTTATTCGATTGCCGAAGTAAGATTTAAAGAGGGTACGGGCACTCAACTTGAATTGCTAAGTGCCGAATTGCAATTACGCCAAGCACGCGCCAATAGATTGCAATCTGTTTACGCATTTATTAATGCAAAAGCAGATATTGAGAATCTAACCGGCAAGTTAAGCGACGAGTATATTAATTTAATCATGAATAGTAATAAATAATTAGGATAAATTTATGAAAACTTTTAGAACAACAATAATTTTGGCTACATTGGCAACTTTAGCGCTGATAAATGTGTCATGCCAAAAAGAGAAGCCCGCTCCGCCACGCAGTATGGAACAAATTAAATCGGAAGAAGGTATTCCGGTTGAAGTTTCTACCATTATGCCTTCAGACTTTTCAAAAGAATTATCATTTTTCAGTACTGTTTCCGGAATAGTTGAAACAGTCGAATATACCAAGGTAAAAGACCAAATATTGAGCATCAGAGCTAAAGTTGGCGATTATGTAAAGCAAGGACAATTGCTCATGGAATTCCCGACAAATAATCCGAACTTGCAATACGAACAAGCAAAAGTTGCTCTCGACAATTCCGAAAAATCTTACAAAAGGATGAAAGAATTACTTGCAGTAGGCGAGATTTCCCAGCAAGTATATGACAACACTCAGGCTCAGTATATGGTTGCAAAACAAAACATGGAATCTATCGAAAAATTAGTTAAAATCAAAGCTCAGGTTTCCGGTACTTTGATATCAATTCCTGTTCGAGTTGGCGATGTAACGGGCGATAACCAAGCACTATTTACAATTGCACAATTAAATAAAATGATTGCAAAAGTTCAAGCGACTGATAGAGAGTTAGTCCAAATCAAAAAAGGGATGCCTGTTCAAGCATTTTGGAATGGAATTGAATATAGAGGCGTAGTTAGCGATATCGGAATGGAAATGAATTCGATGACAAGGTCTTTCCCAATCGAAATCACCATTGATAATCCAAAACAAACACTTAAAAGTGGGGTTACGGTTGATGTCCGAATCAAAGTTAAAGAAACTGACCAAGCAATTATTATTGACCGCAAACTTTTAGTTGACGAAGCCGGCAAAAAATTTGTTTTCTTAGAAAAAGATGGTTTTGCCACCAAAAGGCAAGTCCAAACCGGAATCGCAAGCGGCACAAATATCGAAATTACAGACGGCTTAAAACCAGGCGATAATTTAATTACGTGCTGCACTTCATTTTTGGAAGACGGTATAAAAATTAAACTAAATAAATAAGGGACAAAATATGATATTAGCTAAAATTTCTATTGACCGTCCCATTCTGACAACTATGGTCTTGCTCGTATTTATTATTTTCGGAATCATTGCTTTCCGAGGTATGAATATGAACCAAGTGCCTGAAGTTAATATACCATTTGTGACGATTTCGACTATTTATCCGGGTGCCGGACCAAAAGAGATCGAAACTCAAATCAGCAAACGTATCGAAGACGTGGTGGCAACAGTAAGCCAAATTAAAAGAATCGAATCATATTCATTAGATGGTGTTTCCATTGTTATGATAGAATTTGACTTGAAAAAAAATATTGATATTGCTACGCAAGAAGTAAAAGATAAAGTTGACCAAGTAATTAATTTATTGCCTCGTGACGTTGATAAACCAATTGTTCAGAAAGTTGACTTGCAGGCATTTCCTGTAATCGACATTGTTTTCAGTGGTGACCTTGACCCACTTGCATTATATGATTATGCTTCTCGCACACTAAAAGACCGCTTTTCGCAAATTGGTGGAGTTGCCCAAGTTAATATAATCGGCGGTCAGCAAAGGGAAATCAAAGTAAGTTTTGACGATAAAACAGTTCATGAAAATATGATTTCGCTTCCGCAGATGCTACAAATATTTGCGGCTCAAAACTTCGATATTCCCGGTGGATATTTCCAAATCCAGGGTCAAGAATATACAGTCAGACTTTCAGGCGAATTTGATGATATCGAACAAATTAAAGAAACGGAGTTAGAAACCCCATTCGGGAAAAAGAAAGTCGGGCATATTGCTGACGTTATTGACGGTGGAAAAAAAGTTCGCCAACGTGCAGTTTATTTCGATAATATTGCAAAAATAAGAGATGAAAACGTTGTAAGATTATCTTTAATTAAAGCAACGGACGGTAATGCAATTAATATTTCGAGTGATTTATATAAATTATTACCCGAATTAGAAGCAATTATACCCGAAGGTACTCAATTAAAAGTAGTTAACGATGCTGCAATATTTACAAAATCAACTGTAGATGACACAATGTCTAATATACTTTTAGGTATTCTTTTTACATCAATTGTTTTATTATTATTTTTGCATGACATTCGTTCAACAATAATTGTTGGACTTTCGATGCCAATTTCGGTTATATCAACATTTTTGCTCATGCAGGCAGCCGGATTCTCCCTCAATATGATGTCGCTGATGGGAATTTCAGTTTCAATTGGGGTTTTAGTTGCTAATTCGATTGTTGTATTGGAAAATATTTTCCGAAACAAAGAAAAAGGTATGAACCGTAAAGATGCGGCATTCTTTGGTACGAAGCAAGTCACCGTAGCTGTAGTCGCTGCGACTTTAACAAATATTGTAGTATTTGTTCCATTGGCAAATATTAGTTCAATCGTAGGTGAGTTCCTTAAAGAAATGGCTCTGACCGCAGCTTTTGCAACTGTATTTTCATTAATAATTTCATTTACTCTTACTCCGATGCTCGCATCATTAATTTTACCTGATAAACCCAAAATTGGTTTTTTCGGTCGAAAAATTATTGCATTTGAAAAAATGTGGGAAAGGCTCTATACGCGTTTATTAACATTAAGTTTGAAAAATAAATGGATTAGTGTGTCTATTCTCGGTATTACTTTTATTATGTTTTTCTTAACTGTTTTTAAAATTTATGGTCCTAATTTATCATTTGAATTTATGCCTGCAGGAGATAATGGAAAAATTGCAATTCAAGTACAATTGCCCGAAGGCTATGATTTGCCGTCAACAACTAAATTGATGCAGACAATTGAAGACAGGATAAGGACTTACGATGATGTCGAAGTGATTTTGACAAATATTGGAAAAACAGACGATTTAAATATCGGGACTAATTTGGCAATGATGGAAGTTTATTTGAAGGATGTTTCTGAACGAGAATTAGGCTTAACCGATTATATTGAATCTTTTACCGAGGAACTTTCAAATATTCCGAATGCACTTATCAAGGTAGCGCCACTTGAAAATATGGCTGGTCCGGGAGCACCAATTGAATTTTATTTATTGGGGCAGGATTTGGATAAATTGGAAGAAATTAAGGCTGTAATTGTTGAAAAAGCCAAAAATATTAAAGGACTTGTGAATTTTGATAATAGCTCAAGTGCCGGAAAACCTGAAATGACAGTCGTGCCAAACAGACAAAAAATCACTGAGCTTGGCGTTTCAGTCCAAGAAATTGGGATGACGCTCAGAGCTGCTATCGAAGGGATTGTTTCAACTCAATACAAGGATAGGGGCGAGGAATATGACATGGTCATTACGATGGATGAAGAATCAGTCAATACCCCCGAAAAAATCGCTGCTATTCCAATTATTACCCGAATGGGAACGTATAGGCTTTCGGATTTGGCAGAAGTTGAGTTCACCAAAGGATTCACCAAAGTGCTTCGTCGCGATAAATTTACTGCTATTAAATTCACAGGTGATGCCGCCGCAGGAGTGCCTACCGGAGATATAATTAACGAAATTGATTTAATAGTAGATGGTGGTGTAATTGACGGTAAAGAAATTGCAGGTTTAGACTTACCTCCCGGTTATAGAGTACGATGGGGTGGAACAGCAGAAATGCAAATACAAATGGTCACCGACCTTGCATTCGCCTTTTTCTTGGCATTTTTATTGACATATATGTTGCTTGCTGCAATACTCGAAAGCTTGTGGCAGCCTGTGCTAATCATGCTCACAGTTCCATTAGCCTTACTTGGCGTGGTTATATTGATGTATTACACAGATACATATTTCGGTTTGACGGCAATAATGGGCGTAATCATGCTTATTGGAATTGTGGTAAATAATGCGATTTTAATTTTGGACAATACCAATCAATTAATCCGAGAGAAGAAAATGAAAGTCAAAGAGGCTCTCATCCAAGCTGCACCGGAAAAATTGAAGCCGATTATCATGTCAACTACTGCAATCATACTTGGGCTGTTGCCAATGGCGCTTGGAATTGGTTCAGCCGGTAAAGAAATGAGAATACCGCTTGGAATCGTGAGTATCGGTGGACTGGTAGCTTCTACATTTCTAACATTATTTGTAATCCCCGTGGCATTCTACGTTGTAGCAGCATTTTTCAATAGGGTAAAGCTCATGTTTGCGAAAATGTTCGGACGCGAAGTACCTGCATAATCAGTCCTTTAGAGTAATTAGGGGTTGGCAGAATTTGTCAACCCCTTTTTTTATATTTTTGAATAAAATTATCAAAGTATTTGCCTTAATCCATAAATTATTGAAGATGCAGCTTGTTATTTTTGTCACAACAAAATTGTTTAATGAATATTTTCCGGGTGAAACATTTTTAAAATAGCTGATAAGTGTCTGTCTGTAAATATCACATCGTCAGATATAATCAACGCTGACGCACTTTTTCGTTAAAATAAAATAATTTGATTAGAATGAAAACTTTCATTACGTTTACATTATAATTTTGTATCTTTGGAAATAAGTGTTAAGGTTTCTCCATATTTAGTAACATTATCTCGGAGGCTCTATGAATGCGTTTTGTACTCGATTTTTGCTTTTCATATTTTGTTTGATTTTGGGTTTCAGTATCTCATTTTCTGAAGAAGTGGAAATCAATATCATCCATATCAATGATTCTCACTCAAATTTATTGCCCGGCAAAGGGCGAGATGAAAACCTAAAATCTAAGCACGGTGGGCTTGCAAGAGCTGTCACAATTATTGGAATTGAGAAAATTCAAGATCCGGAAACTTTGCTTTTACATGCCGGCGACTTTTCAGTTGGCGACCTTTTGTGGTATCTTAATTTTGGAATACCTGAAATAGCAACTCTTAAGAGTCTTGGTTTAGATGCTATGACAATTGGCAACCACGAATTTGACGCAGGAACTGTCAATCTTTCGACATTACTTATGACAGCAAACCAAGATTACGGTGATTGTAATTTCCTCTCAGCTAATTTAGTGGCTAACGAAGGCTATAGCGAAGGTTATCAGTTGAAACAAGAAGTGAAAGACTATATTATCAAGGATGTCAAAGGTGTGAAAGTTGGGATTTTTGGCATGACGAGCGGTTCTGCAAACATGACTTCCATTCCATATCCGGAAATCACTGTTGATGAGAATTATGTTATAATCGCCAACGAACAAGTTGCAAAGCTTCAAGATGCAGGTTGCGATGTCATAATCTTCCTATCTCACTTAGGTTCTAAAAATGACATGTTCGTAGCAGAACAAACCAAAGGCATTCATTTAATCATTGGCGGACACGACCACATGACGACATATCAACCAATAATCGTACCATATGATGAAGAGCATTCAACCTATATTGTTCAAGCCGGTGCTTTTTACGAAAGTATAGGGGGAGTGAGAATAACTGTCAATGATGGTCAAATTACTGAAATCAAAAATCGAATTATTGACTTAACTATTGAAATTCCTGAAGACCCTGCAGTTGCGGCAAGCTTAGATTATCTAATCAGCGAACTTCCCGCCGATGTGAAAGTGATGTTCGATACCCAAATAGCATATTCTTCTGAAACTTTGACTGAAATAGTACCTGATGTTTTGGGAGCTTATGAACTATCATCAGAAGTGGGATGTCTTATCTCTGCAGCATTTAAAGAATGGGGTGGAACTGATATTGGCTTTACAACTGGGGGATTATCTGCCCAGCCTCTTTATGAAGGCCCGATTGTTGGTAACGACATCATTCGTATGCTCGGATATGGTGTAAATGAATATGACGGTGTAGGATATAATATGGTCAAATTCAATATCAAAGGTTCGGATTTGTATATGGGGATTTTGTACACTTTGATGATGTCATGGGGCGCCGGAGACGATGAATTTTTTCCTCAAGTATCAGGTATTCAGATTAATTTTGAAATTGGGCATGGTGGAGAAATGTTCATAGAAATTGATGGTGTTACCATAAACTTAGAAGAATATTACTCGTTGACTACTACAGTATTTGTTGCCGGAATTCTAACAGATTTCTTAGAAATACCCATTACAGATTATACTTTATTTGAAGAAAATTCAGATTTCATTGTACTGTTAGATTTCGTAGCAAATTTGCAAAATATAACTCCTGAATTAGTAGCTTGTGAAAATATTAGACCATTCGTTGGTGATGATGTCCCTGAAATTATCAATGCGGATGTATCCTTTTCACCAAATCCTGCATCCGAATTAGTAAATATAACAGTAAATTCGGCAATGAGTGGCAATTACGACGTCATGATTTACGATTACCGTGGCATGAAAGTATCGCTGAAAAATTCATATTTCCTTGACGGAGAATTAAATCAATTATCAGTAAATACTTCAAGTCTCCCTAATGGCGCCTATTTAGTCAAAGTCTCAAATGGAAAAATCAGCCACACAGGAAAACTCATAATCAGCAGATAATTTTCAATAATTGTAAATAGTTTTCAGGCGGGCTATAATTTATTCATCCGATGACTTGAAGTATTTAGATTAATTGATTTAATTAAAGCTGTGGCGCATATTAGGTGGGAGTCATCGGATGAATTAAAATGTCCCTCAGTTGTTAATATAGACGAAAGCTTCCGAAGGTTTCGAACCTTCGGAAGCTTAGGAATTCAAATCATAAAAATCATAATAATCAAAAAAATCATAGTTCAGACAATTCAAAACTGCACGAAGCCGACCTTTTTATAAACTTTGCGCAATGTTCGTAAGGCGGTGTGGCGGGCTTTTTCGCCACCACTGATAAGTATCTTTGCCAATTCGTCCTTGTTTGCGATTAGTTCGTTGTAGCGGGTGCGAATGGGGCTGATGAACGCGGCTACGGAATCGCCAACTTGGGATTTGAAATCGCCATAGCCTTTTCCGGCGAATTCACTCTCGATTTCGCTCATGGACTTGCCGGTGGCGATGTGATAGAGCGTCATCAAATTTGCTACACCGGGTTTGTTTTCCTCATCAAATATGACGTCGCTGCCCGAATCGGTCACTGCACGCTTGATTTTGCCTACAATCTGGTCTTCGGTATCGGTCAAAAATATGATTGAGCCTTGGATTGGGTCGGACTTGGACATTTTCTTTTCCGGCTCCTGAAGACTCATGATGCGCGCACCAATTTCGGGGATGTACGGCTCAGGAACTTTGAAAGTGTCTGAATAGTTGTGATTGAACCTTTGTGCCAAATTGCGAGTAAGCTCGAGATGCTGCTTCTGGTCTTCGCCGACGGGCACGAGGTCTGCTTGGTAGAGCAAAATATCGGCAGCCATTAGCACAGGATAAGTGAACAAGCCGACGTTGATATTTTCAGAATGTTGGCGCGATTTGTCCTTGAATTGAGTCATACGGCTGCATTCGCCCATACCTGTGAAAGTATTGAGCACCCAAGTGAGCTGGGAATGTTCAGGCACGTGAGATTGGATAAACAAAGTTGAATTGACGGGGTCTATACCCGATGCAATGAACATCGCAGCGGTGTCCAAGGTGCGTTTGCGCAATTCTGCGGGAGTCTGTTTGGCAGTGATTGCATGCAAATCGGCTATCATATAATAACAATCATATTCGTTCTGCAATTTGACCCAATTAGTCAAAGCACCTGTCAAATGCCCGATTGTCAGTATCCCCGAAGGAGTCACACCGCTCAAAATCACTTTTCTCTGTTCCATCACATTCCTATTTAGTACAATTATACTATTTACGAATATTGCCCAAGTAAATTTTAGGGTTTTGTTATAATCTCTCAATTTGTAGGGACAGAACAGCGTTCTGTCCAAAATATCGTCATTCTGAACGAAGTGAAGAATCCATGAATTTTATGAAAACTTGATTCTTCGACTTCGTCTCAGAATGACCAGATGTTCAGACTTTGACAAAAATCAGAAAACTTTATAAATTAGACTTCGGAAGTCTTTATAATTAACTTCAAAAAGCTTATTATATTCATATACTTTAGAAAATTAGACTTCCGAAGTCTTCAGCTATCACTTCTTCACAAACATTTGCGTCCGGCTGCCGATGCGCACATAATACACGCCACGAGGAAGATGCGAAATATCAATTCTTAAATTATCGCTCCCTGAGCCTGTCGAAGGGTGAGCGGTCGGGGTGGTCATCACGCATTCACCCAAAGTATTGAAGATTCTCAATTCTGCGACTTCCGATGGTTTCAAAACTTCCGAAGGTTGTGTTATTACTCTGAATTTGAATCTAAAGCTGTTTCTATCGAATATAATAAGAAACTTAGATTTAAATCCATATGGATTCCTAAAGAAGGATTCTTCTGAATCATGCTGTTTACTTTCAATAAATCATAATTCCCTGTTAAATATATAGAAAACGTTTTATAATAATATTTTCCGAAACTATCTATACTGGGATGTTTATGAATAACGTAATGAGAATATCCAATTTTTAAATGATTTTGCAAGATTTCTATATCGGGGTTGATTTCCAATATTCGTCTGTAACAAGATGAACCTTTAATATCAAGATTCCCATATTCGATATCAAACTTTGCTCCTAACTCCAAATCTAATCCAGAGAAATCAGCATCGCTGAAGTTCAATAAATCCGGTGAATTTCTCTTCTCAGGTTTAAATGTGCTATAACCTACAGCCATATAAACATGTGGAATAATCATATCTAAATCTTTGTTTAACAGGTTAAACCCACTACCGAAATGCAATTTAATCCATTCATTGTCATTTTTCCTGAAAATATCGTTGTTTAAATTAATAATTTTGATACCTCCATAATAAATACTTTTATCATAGTTTGTCACATCTTTAAAACCTCCATAAATTGTATCAGTAATAATTGGAATATCTATTTCAGAAAAAAAATCAATATACATTAATTCACAAATAAATCGTGTGTCAAATTCATTAGAAAAATTATTTATTGCTACTCCAAATTTTGAAGATAGGACATAACGAGAATAAGATGTGCCATCCGGGACATGCGTAAAACTACTTTTTTCTTCTTCGTGCAAACCTATATTATACTTGCTTGAAACATGAGCATTGTTTAATGAAGTTGTGTGAATGGTATTCAAGTTAATTAAATCATAAAAGTACCAACCATCGATTGCAAGGATATTTGCATGAATTGTAAAAAACAGAAACAATATTGTAATTATTGATTTCATAACATATCCAACAAATTTTAAAATTCACATCTCTACAAATATAGCACATCTAGGTAAATAATCACTAATTTTTTGAAAAATTTATGTTTGATTGTTTCGGACAGAACGCTGTTCTGTCCCTACATTTCAGGCTCTCCATTCATCCGATGACTTGAACTATTCAGATTATAGTATTAATTAAAGCTGTGGGACATATAAGTGGGAGTCATCGGATGAATTAATCACATCTACAACGTCAACTTACGCCACCCACGAATAAATTCATTGGCTATGTTTCGGACAGAACGCTGTTCTGTCCCTACATATAGAACCACAAAAAAAAAGCTGCCCATATGGACAGCTTTTTAAAAATTTATATCGAATTCTTTTAGTCTTCTTTGGATTTTTCGATTTTTGCAATATCGGCATCAACTTCTTCGATACGCTTATGAGTTTGTTCGATTGAATGCTCTTTCTCGGCAATTTTCCCTTGAACTAATGTGAGGCGATGATTTGTTTCATTTTTCATGAATTCATCCATTTCCTCAGTGCTCAATTTTGTTTGGAGTTGCACTAATTCAGCCTTTTCGGATTCGATTGCATTGGTGAGTCGCTCAATTTTTTCGTTCAAATTGGACTTGATATCATTCAATTTACCGATTCTTTCTGCTCTGCGAACGGAGAAAAATTCGTCGCGTTTCTTGTCGAAAATTCCGAATGCTTCTCTTATTCTGGCAAAAAGTTCGTTTCTTTGCCCGCGTTTCAATTTGGCTATCCGAACTTCGCTTTGCACGTTGATTAGAGTTTCCCGAATCATTTTGAAATCGGTCAAACCAAGCACTAATTCAAAGCAATCATTCACTTTTTTGGTAAGGCTATCATAATTATCGTTGCATTCTTGCTCGAATGATTGGCGCTCATCAGATTGCTTTTCATTCAAATCTTCGAATACGACACGAATTTGGGCATAAAGCTCGTCTCGATGGTCGCGGCGGAGTTTCATCCCTTTGATTGCATTTTGGGCATTGATAAGTTGCTCTCGCGATTCCGAAAATTCTTCGGAGCTATTTACAAAGCTAATAGCATCGTCCACAATTTTTTTCAATTTGACGTAATTATCTTTCGCTTCCTGGTCGAAGCTGTTTCGTTCACTTTCTTGGCGAGTGTTTACACTTTCGAAAGCATCACGAATTGATTGGAAAAGTTCGTCGCGTTGTTCACGTTTGAGTTTCAAACCCTTGATTTTCGTCTGGACTTCAATCAATGCTTCGCGAGCTTTGCCGTAGTGTGCAGACTTTTGCGAGAAAACGATAGCTTCCTCTACCACACCTTTTGAATTGTGATAATTTTCGATACATTCCATCTCGTAGTTTTCGCGCTCATCAATCTGGCGATTGGTCAGCGAATCGAATGCTTCATGAATCATATTGTTTAATTCATCACGGTGTGACCTCTTCAGAGCAAGATTTTTGAACAAATCTTGGGCTGAGAGCAAAACCTCACGCGCTTTTTTGAAATCTGTCAAAGCGTCAGATTGAGCCACAGCTTCACGGACTCTATCAATTACAGAATCGTAGTTCTCTTGACTTGTTACGTCAAGTTTCTGTTTTTCTTCAGTTTGGCGGGCGTTGACATTTTCGATAGTATCATTGATAACATCAAGCAAATGGTTATTGTCCGTTTCTTTAAGGAACAGCCCTTTGAGTTTGTCCTTCGAATCGGTCAATCTGCTGCGAATGTCTCGCCAATCATTGCTTTGGGCTGCAAATTCAATAATGGTATTGATTTCTTGCGTTATATCAGCCAAAACTTTTTCGTATTGCTCGGCGTTATCATATTGACCGATAATCTCGCCGGTTTGTGGTAAATTATGCTCTTCCGCATTTCCGTTGTTTGTCAGTTCGTTTTCCATCCTACACCTATGATAATTTCAATTTCTGAGTTACTAAATTAGTGATTGTCACCATTGATTTTAATTGTCCGAATCGCATTCATAGCTTGTTTGCTGATTGGCGGCAATTCTTCGCCACGAATTAATGCATCGAGTTCCTCTCCGTCAAGTATTTCGCGTTCGAGCAAAATTTTGGAAATCCTATGCAAAATATCAATTTTTTCTTCTAAAAGTGCTGTTGCTTGTTCCATAGCTTTATTCAAAATTCTGCGAACTTCGCCGTCAATACTTTGTGCTGTTTCTTCGCTATGGTCGCGAGTTTTGGAGAAATCTCTGCCCAAGAATACTTCCCCGTCGTCATTATTAAATGTGACCGGTCCGATTAACTCGCTCATTCCCCATTCGCAAACCATTTTGCGTGCTACGCGTGTTGCACGTTGCAAATCATTCGATGCACCGGTTGATAGCACGTTGAAAACGAGCTTTTCGGCGGCTCTGCCAGCCATTAGAACGACAAGTTGGTCTTCAAAATAGCGTGCTGATTTTGAATAAAATTCTTCGTTTGGTAAATTCCAAGTCAATCCCAAAGCTCTGCCACGCGGAATAATTGTGACTTTGTGAACAGGGTCGGCATGACGCATAAATTTACCTGCAAGTGCGTGCCCCATCTCATGATAGGCGGTCATTTCTTTTTCGCGTTCCGAAATTACCATGCTCTTGCGTTCAACGCCCATCAGTACTTTATCTTTGGCATTTTCGAAATCAAACATCGTAACTTGGTTGCTGTTTCGGCGTGCTGCCAAAAGTGCTGCTTCGTTTACGATATTTGCAATATCTGCTCCAGATAGTCCGGGAGTGCCTTTTGCTAAAGTTTCTATATCAATATCTGAACCAAGCGGTATTTTACTCGTATGAACCTTGAATATCCCTTCACGTCCTTTGACATCCGGTCTGTCCACCACTACTTGTCTGTCGAATCTGCCCGGACGAAGTAATGCCGGGTCTAATACGTCGGGGCGGTTTGTTGCAGCAATAATTATTACTCCATTATTTTGCTCGAAACCATCCATTTCAACAAGTAATTGGTTCAAGGTTTGTTCTCTTTCATCGTGTCCGCCACCCAAACCGGCACCTCTGTGGCGACCGACTGCATCAATTTCATCTATAAATACGATACACGGTGGGGTTTTCTTTGCTTGCTCGAATAAATCACGAACTCGGCTTGCACCGACGCCCACAAACATTTCGACAAAATCAGCGCCGGAAATCGAGTAAAAGGGAACTTTTGCTTCGCCTGCTACTGCACGAGCCATGAGTGTCTTGCCTGTTCCGGGAGGTCCTAATAACAAAACACCGCGTGGAATTTTGCCACCAAGTTTTTGGAATTTCTCCGGTTCGCGCAAAAATTCAATAACTTCTTGCAATTCATATTTGGCTTCGTCGGCACCTGCAACGTCATCGAAAGTGACTTTGGGGTGATTTTCGTTAAGTAATTTTGCTTTAGATTTGCCAAATGAAAAAATCCCTTTCGACCCACCGCCTTGCATCCGTCGCATGAAGAAAATAAATAGCCCAATGATTAGAATCCATGGCAAAATCATTATCAAGCTGCGCCAAATTGAGGTGTCGCCCTCTTCATATCTTAGTGCAATACCTTTTTCTTCCCAAACTTTTTCAGATTCCGAATCTAATACACCCAAAAAAGTAGAAAATCTTGTAATTGTACGTTCACGGTTATCTACCATCAATGTTACGGGTTGTTTCAAAACTCCTCTGAACTCAAAATGATTCAACTGAGATTTGACTATTACGGCTTCTTTTATCAAATCTTCTCTCAAAAATCTTTGATAATCTGTATAAGATACGGGCCAATCGTGTTGTTGCGTACCTTGCATGAAAATGTAAACTATAAAGACACCGGCAGCAAGCACAAACATTAACATCATGTTTCGCATCATGTTTGCCGGTGGAGTATTTCCATCACCCATTCGCTTAAATTCATTGAATGGGTCTTTCTTTTCCTTTTTGTTATCACCATTATTCGGCGATTCTGACATTCCTTATCCTCCAATTCCTAAATGTTATTTTACCTATGACGTAGCAAACAAGTCATAATTTTTACAAAGATGATTGGTATGAATATTTAGATATGTTGAGAGTGATACTTAATGCAGGAAGTAGGTGAGAGTCTAAGTATTGTGACTCGAATTTTAAGAAATAAGCATGTGAAATAGTTCGGAGATTAGATAGTTAGATAAAATCCGGATTGAAATCTGTTACAATTGGAAGTTTGATTGTCACATGAGTAAATTCGCCCAATCGGCTATCTATATCAATATCGCCATTATGCAAATCAATAATTTTATAGGCTATAGCAAGCCCTAAGCCCAACCCTTGTTGTTCGTTTTTCATTCTGTTGAATTGCGTATATGAACTGATTTGGTCCAAAAAGTCAGACGGTATCCCAACACCCAAATCTTTGATGGAGATAACATACATTTTACCGTCAATGTGTGAATTAATAGAAACCTTGGTTCCTTCTTTCGAAAATTTGAAAGCATTATCCACCAATTCATCTATGATTTTCGCTAAATATTCTTCGCCTATTTTGATAACCGCACTTACTAAATGAACATCGAGGTCAGATAATCGGGAGTATTTGTTGGACCTGATTATTGCTTGTTCTTTAATTATTGATTCGCAATATGGACTGTACTGCGAATGCAATGCTTGAATATCTTTCATACTTGTAGCAATGACAGAAAGCCGAGTGTGATAAATAAAGTTTTCAAATAAGTTGTTCAATCTGGCAGCTGAATTTTTTATATCAATTATAATATCTTCTATATCTTCATCACAATCATCTTTTTTTGATTTCAAGAAATTTAAAAGATAATTGGACATTCCCATGATTTCGTTGATTGGTGTTCTCACTTCATGCGGAATTGACATACTTAGGTTCAGTTTGAGATTCTCGATTTTTTCACCAAGCTGGGTATTATTTTCAACTAATTCTATTGTTCGCGAAGCGATTAATTGGTCTAATAGTACTTGTGTTTTTTGATTTTGGGAAGATAAATATTGATTTTCTAAAAAAACAGCTATATAACTCGAAAAATAATGTAATAATTTTAATATAAATAACTCGGATTGAGAATAATCGTGATTTGAAGAAATAATTACTAATCCCTTGACAGATTTAATGCTTATGAGGGGCAAAATCAAATGATAAATATCTTGACTCTCAGAATGTGATTGGTAGTAGGTTGCATTTTGTAAGGAATTACCAATATCTCCATCTTCTGACAAAATCTCGAAAGTCGAAATATAAAAATCATGCATATTAGCAGGAAGACTTCTTTTCAAAATAAAATCATAATTAGTTTCATCAAGTACAAAGAATCCCGCTGATAATGATTTTGTATATCGAATAATTATTTTAAGAGACTCATTTATAAAATCGAATCCGGTATTGGTATTAGAAATTCTACTACTAATATCTTGAATTTCAAGAATCAAATTATTTAAAGTTATTTCTTTATTCTTATTTTGGATTTTCATTTTAAATCTTTAAAATTGCGTAAGCGCTTTCAGTTGTTGAGATAATTGATTGGTGCATTTCTCCAAAAGTATTGGGAGGCAATTTAAGTACACTCCATACTTTGAAGTTTGGCTGAGGCACAAAAACATCTCCTAAAATTTCTGTTTCCATCATAATTGAAATGATATTCGCAATATGTACGCAAGATAACAGAATATCCGTTCTCCCAATAATCGAACCATGATTGTGATATTTTATGATATTTCTTAAATCGGTAGGGAGATGCCATTTTTCGGCTAACATTCCGCCTACAATGTCATGAGTTGTACCATACTTTTCGAATTCTAAATCTATTAGTCTTCTAGAAGTATCTTTAGCTTCGGTAATTAAGTTGTCGTATTCATCTTTAAACGAATGTATGAAGAATAATTTACCAATATCATGCAAAATACCGGCAATGAAAAAGTCTTCTGTATCCTTAAGCCCAAGTCTAACACTCAATAGTTTTGAAACCACTCCGACGGAAATCGAATGTTTCCATAAATGGACAATATTTGCATTGCTTGAGTTACCAACTTGAGAAAATATATCCATCACTGAGAGAGCTAATAGAACATTTTTGACTTCGTTGAAACCAAGATAAAAAACTGCTTGACTTATTGTATTGATTTTGCCTTGAATAGAAAATAACGAAGAATTTGCAATTTTCAGTAATTTTGAAGCTGATGATTGGTCGCGTGAAATCACATCTGTTACATCTTGAATTGTAGAACGAGGGTTGGAGAGCACATTCATCAATGAAGTGTAAATTGTTGGTAAAGTCGGGAAATGCTTTGATTTGTTGAGATAGTATTCTATTCTGTTGTCCATAGTGTTATTGAGTTTTTTCGACAAAAAATAAAGTTCCTAATTTTAGCAAGTCTTCTTCATTCCGATTTCTGGGTTGCCATTTTACATGACGCATTAATTTTTCGAAAGCTAATTCAAGTTGTAATTCGCTGTATTTTACAACTTGCTCGTTTGAATCAGTCTTGATTTTCACGCTTTGAATATTCCAAGTCTTCAAAATGTTTATATGTTTCTGATTCAGCTCGACTCCACCGGCAATTAATGTCTGCCCGAAACTGTTCAACACCGGTTCAGCCAATATACTACCGGGTTCCAATTCGTTCAAATTTACTGATTTTGCCATTTTTTAATTCCGTTTTCTACAGTTTAAAAACTTAATTATACGTTTTTTTAATGCACTAAAACATTTTTTTAGTCATTAGCTAAACTTTTCAACGAATCGCATATGCGAATATAGAAAGATTTGACTAATAAAACAAGAATTATTTCAATGTTTACCATTGTTTTGATAAAAAAAATCTCCGGCTCAATAAATTAAACAGGAGATTTTCAAAGATTATTAGGGATTTAATTCTTACTTTTTTCGTACCAAACTTGGCTAAGTTGCACCACAGTTTCAACTGCTTTGGCTAAGAAATCTATAGAAACCCATTCTGTCTTACTATGAAAGTTTTGACCACCGGTATAGATATTCGGAGTGGGGAGACCCATTGCTGTTAATCTCGAACCGTCTGTACCACCACGAATCGGACTCCAATATGGGTTTGTTCCGGCTCTTTCGCAAGCTTCCCAAAGATAGTCGAGCCCTTCGGGTTGGGATTCGAGCAATTCCAACATATTTCTGTAGTACTCAACAATTTCGAGCTCCAATATTACTTTTGGATGTTTTGCTTGAACTTGGGCTACGATTTTTTCCATCATAACTTTTTGTGTGTCGAGTCCTTCGGTTTTGAAATCACGGAATAATAAATGTAATTCTGAATGTTCTACTGTTCCCGTGACTTTATGAGGGTGAATGTATGGTTGGTAGCCATCTGTAGTTTCCGGAGCCATATCGGCGGGTGTCAATGCGATGACTTCAGCGATTGCACGAATAGAATTGACCATAATATCCTTGGCATACCCTGGATGAATGTCGCGACCTTTTGCACGGATGATGCAAGCATTTGCCGAAAAAGTCTCTTTGTTAATTTCGCCGGGTAACTCGCCATCGAGTGTATAGGCGTACTTGCAATTGAATTTTTCTACATCGAAATGATTTGCACCACGTCCGATTTCCTCATCAGGTGTGAATCCAATTCTTATGTCACCATGAATGATTTGGGGATTGTCCAATAAATATTTAACTGCGGTCATGATTGCTGCAACGCCGGATTTGTCGTCCGAGCCTAATAGCGTTGTGCCGTCAGTAGTCACGATTGTATGCCCGATGCACTTATCCAAACCGAGTGATTCGGCAGTTTTGATTACAACGCTTGTGTCATTTGGCAGAACAATATCGCCACCTTTGTAATTTTCGATTATCTGTGGATTTACATTTGCTCCGGTCGTATCAGGCGAAGTGTCCACATGGGCTATAAATCCGATTGCCGGAACTTTGCCATAAGCTGTGTCATCAGTGGGGATATTCGAAGGTAACGTTGCATAAACATAGCATTTGTCGGAAATTTCCACATGTTTCAAACCAAATGCTTTCAACTCTTCGACGAGCAAATTTGCTAAATCGAATTGCTTTTGTGTACTTGGTGTATTGCTTGATGCAGGGTCTGACTGGGTATCAATTTTTACGTAGCGGAGTAATCTCTCTAAAATTTCATTCTTCATTTCTTAACTTTATAAAATTTGACAAAAAATATCCTACAAAATATTGATTTTTCCACAAATTTACAAGTTTTATTGAACTTTATTCTATAGAAAAATGTCGAATTTTTAAAAGTTAAAGTACATAAGAGCTACATATATAGTTATACCTAATGCGATACGATAATATATGAATACAAAAGTGCTGTGCTTTTTCAAGAAATTGATAAGAAAATCAATTGCATAATAGCCACTGATGCCCGAAAAGATGGTTGCAACAATCAAATTGATTGCTTCGCTACCGTCAATGTAATCCATTGCTTGATACACGCTCAATAATCCACTTGCTAAAATTGCCGGAATTGAAAGTAAGAAGGAAAATCTTGCAGCCGTTTCTCGGTTCAAGCCCATGAACAATCCGGCTGTAATCGTCGTTCCTGAGCGAGATGAACCCGGTATCAGAGCTACGCATTGAGCAAGTCCGATTATGATGGAATCTTTGATTGTGATTGCTTTCATGTCTTTGGTTCGTGTGGATACTTTCTCGGCGAGGGCGAGAATAAGAGCCAATCCTATCAAACTACCGGCGATGACGTTGAGTTCTTTCGTAAAGCTGCCTTCTATGAAATCTTTGAGCAAAAGCCCTACTATTACTATCGGAATTGTACCTATGATCATGAGCCAGCCCATTCTGGATTCGTAGCTTTGTTCCTTAAAGGATTTTCGTTTGCTTAAATTTTCGGACAAAAAGGATTTTGGGATTTGGTAAATATCAGTTCTGAAGTAAAACAGTACAGCTACCAAAGTTCCCAACTGTATGATAGCGATAAATGCGGTCCACTTTTCGGGAGAATCGGGGTCAATCAGTCCCATTAGGTGTCCTGCTATAGTAAGATGTGCTGTGCTACTGATTGGAATGAATTCCGTCAACCCTTGGATGATGCCTAAAATAATTGCTTCTATGATGCTCATTCAAACTTTTTTTCAATTTTTCAACAATAAGTTTGTAAAGTACAGCATAAATTCATATTTTAAAAATTTTGTTTTAAACAATATTTACATTTTATTATTGAAAATCACAGATTGAATGAGCGGACTCCAGAAAAATCTCTTAAAATGGTCTTTAACTTTGGTGCTAATTATCGGTTCGACCTACTTAGCAGTTAAAGACATTAACTTTGACGAACTCGTATCGGTACTGAAAGGGGCGAATTATTTATGGGCAATTGTGCCTATACCGATAATCATCTTGTCGCATTTCATTCGTGCTATTCGTTGGAAAACAATCCTTAAGCCAATTCAAGAACCCGGACCAACGATTAATTTATTTTCGGCGGTGATGGTAGGGTACTTTTTTAATGCAATTTTGCCGCGTCTGGGCGAATTTGTCAGACCTTATGTGTATGCCAAGCGGCGCAATACGTCGGTATCGAGCGCTTTTGCCACAATCATTGTCGAGCGAGTAATTGATGTTTTTACGCTCGGCTTTTTGTTTGTCATAGCATTCATAATTTCTCGGGATAAAATAGTTGATATGATTCCCGGTGTTGATGCAGAGCGAATCGTCTTCTTTTCGGTTTTTGTGCTCATAATTTTGTTGTTTGGCTTTTACCCTCCATTTGTAAATGTTGTGTTGCGATTTCTCGTCAAACCATTTTCAGAAAAAGTGTATTTGCGATTGACCGATATGTTTGCCAAGTTTCGAAAAGGATTTACCATTATCAAAACACCCGGCTCGTATTTAAGATTGGGTGTAGAATCACTTTTGATTTGGGCTTGTTATGCGTTACCAATGTACATCATGTTTTTCTGTTTTGATTTCCATACTTATATTGATGTTCAGCTATCAGATGCGCTATTTTTGGTTATCGTTTCGGGTATTGGGGTAACAATAGCCCCGACTCCAAGCGGAATCGGGGTAATACACTTTTTGATTATGTATGCTATGATGGGGCTTTATGGATTGAAAGAAGAAACTGCTTTAGCATATGCCACTATCAATCACGCAGTTGGTCTTATGGTTCAAATCATTGTTGGCGGATTATTCCTAATACGGGAACGTTCTGCAAAATTTTCGCTCAAAGGCACAATGAACACTGATGATTTAGAACATCAGTCTTGAGTGCCTGCGGGCAATTTCGGTTCTACCATAATAACTTCTTCTTTGCTGACGACGACTGCTCCAATGTTTCCACCTTTGGGTTTCCGGACGAACTTCTTAAAAGTATAAATCACCGGAACATATTTTGCATTTCTGGCGCCACTATAATACGCTGCAAGCTCTGCCGCTTTCTCCAAAATGTGCTTCGGTGGTTTTTCGGGCTTGTTTAATTTCAGCACCACATGCGAACCACTCGTTCCTCGCGCATGAAGCCACAAATCATTAGGCTTTGCAAATCTCATCGTCAATTCGTCATTATTTGCGGCATTTTTGCCGACGTAAACTGTGAATCCTTCGCCAAGTTCAAATTTTTTGTATTTGTCTTCAGGTGTTTTCTTTTCAAATTCCATTTTTATCGAGAGTAAATGTTTGAACTTTTCTTTGAATTTTTCTAAACTTTTGACGTTTTCGATTGCTTCGAACTCAAGTATCGCTTCGTTGATTGTTTCAATTCGTTTTTCAATGCTTGGTATCCGTTTTGCCCTCGATTTCAGCTCTAATTCAGCAGTTTTCGACTTCTGAAAATAATATGTAGCATTTTTGTAAATGCTATATTTGGGTTCGAGCTTGATTTTGTGGACTACTCCGTTCTCATCTTCCATTTCGAGCAATTTTCCGGGGTGTTCGGCATTTTCGGGGTATGACATCAACAAATCGCCAATCGTCTTATAATCTTTAATACTTTTCAGAAGATTCTCATCATTTTTCATTGATTGAAGTTGCTTCTGATTTTTGGATAATGAGAACTGTAGTGCCTTTTTAATATCGGAGCTCAATTTATCAAAGTTGCCGGAGCTAATATTCTTTGATATTGCAAAACCGATTGCATCACTTATTGAATCAAATTGCTTAGCTAATGGATACTTTGTGAGAGATGTCAGCGAAAAGATGTATGAATCATCGTCTTCGTAAACCATATAGACCGGGTCATATATTAGTTTGTCACGAAATTTGTCGCAACTGTCGAGCAACAAATCAATATCGGCTCCCGGTAATTCACCAATTGGCATATCGGGATTCAAACCGTTCTTATTTAACAACTCATCTGTATAGATTGAGCCGAACAAATAATCCGACGATGCGACTGCTTTTCGTGTGATAGTTTCCGAATTGAAATCATTTATTGACGGAATCACGCGAGATTCAACAACAAATTTTTCGCCCATATGTTTGCTTGGGTTTTTAAATGCATCAATGATAGTATCATCTCTGTTTGTGATGAAAACATTGCTGTTTTCACCTCCGAACAATACAAAATATGCTAAAGTATTGATGAATCTTATACGAATTATTCGCTCTTTTTCAAATACTTCGCAAGATTGGAAAAGCTCATCAGTGATTTCTTCGAGCAATGAGACAGAATTTTTACCTGCACGAGCAAATTGATTACGGATAAATATCGCGTCATGTTTGCCATCGGAGCGGAAAATCAAATATTTAGATGTCTTAGTATCGCAAAGTTCGATAACAAGCGAATCACTTTCTTGAGTCCAACACTCTTTTACTGCAAAACCGGATAAATTGTTAATTTCATTGCATAAATGGAGTAAAGTATAATAATTTCGAATCATTTTTTTATTCTATGTTTTGGATTTGCTCTCTTATTCGTTCCAATTCTTCTTTGGTCAATACTACGAGCTGAGAAATATAAGAATCTGATGCTTTAGAGCCAATAGTGTTGATTTCTCTGTTCATTTCCTGAAGCAAAAAGTTCAATTTTCTGCCGGATGGCTCATTAGATTTGATTGTTTCGTTGAAAAATTTGAAATGCGAATACAATCGTACGCACTCTTCCGAAATATCAAGTTTATCGGCGAGAAGTACCATTTCAGTTTGCAAACGTTGCTCGTCATATTCATCACTTTCGAACATTTGGGCAATTCTTTGTTTGAGTCTTTCGCGTTCGGCAGGAATTTTTTCGATGCCGAGTTTTTCGATTTTATTCACATTTTCAGTGATTTTTTTCAATCTGTTAGTAATATCGTTGAGTATTTGCTTACCTTCTTTGGTGCGCATCATATCAAGCTTTTTGAGAGCTTCTCGAAGGACTTTCACGACTACTTTCATGATTTCTTCTTCATCAGCGGAATCTTGCTGACCGACGAAATAATTAGAAAACGCAAGTAGATTATCAAGTTTAATGGTTTCTTTAAACTTGAAATTTTTCTTGAGCGCTTGGAGTTGGTCGTAAACGTGAGTTGCAGCAGAATCATTTATAATGAATTGGCTCTGATTTGCGTCAAGTTCGAGATTGACGTTAATATTAACGGAACCGCGAGTCATGTTTCGCTTTACGATGTCACGAACTTCGTTCTCTCTGTGTTGTATTGCTTTTGGTAAACGGCATCCTAATTCGAGGAATTTGCCGTTCAAACTTCTTAGTTCAATCACGATGCTAATTCCATTTTCGCTTAATTCAGCTTTGCTGAATCCTGTCATGCTTTTAAACATATTAAATTCTCTTTATAATTTATTATTTTGTAAATATTGTTCGTATTCTTTTCTGTATTCCGCAACATAGTTAATATAATTGTATGGAGTGCTTTTTACTCGTTCAATTTCGGTGGGTTTAAGTTCGCGGATAACTTTGCCCGGCACTCCTGCGATTAATGTCATCGGTGGCACTACAAAGCCCTCACGCACTACCGTTCCGGCAGCCACAAGAGCATATTCGCCAACTACTGCACCATCCAAAACGTTTGCACCAATTCCAATCAAGCAACCTTCCTTCAATGTGCAACCATGAACTGTAACCGAATGTGCGATTGAGACATTTTGTTCGATTATAAGGGGCCAAACCTTGTTCGTAACGTGAAGCATACTCATATCTTGGATGTTGGAGTTATCACCGATTCGGATATAATTCACATCACCACGAATTACGCTGTTGAACCAAACCGAAACATTTTCGCCTAATTCTACATCGCCAATGATTCGGACACCTTCGCAAATAAAAGCCGATTCGGGAATTGTTGGTGTAATCCCGTGATGAGTAATAATAGAGCCGCTTTTTCCATTTTCAAATTTCATAATGTTTACCTTTACTTCCGCTTTCCTATGTTGAATGTGCCATAGGGATATTCATTGCTACAAGCAAACAGACCAAGCAAAAATATAAAACTGATAATATAGATAACTTTTTTTAAATACATTTTGTATAAATTCACAGTGATTGCAAATGTTTAATTTTTTGTTCTCACAATTCTAAAACCAATGTTGTTAGAAAGAATTTCGGGAATAGTTCTATTAGAAGACCTCGCATATGATGCTCCATCATTATATGAACCACCACGAATTACATGTCTCGAGCCGGAATCAGGACCTTTAGGGTCATTACCGGGGCTTGATGAATAATAATCGAGTAAATACCAATCCCAGCACCATTCCCAAACGTTTCCGTGCATATCATGCAATCCGAATTGATTAGGAGATTTGGTTCCTACGGGATGTGGCTTCAAGCCCGAATTATCACTAATCCAACACATTTCATTGATTATACCTGTTCCGGCGAAATCACCTTCTGTGCCTGCTCTGCACAAAAATTCCCATTCGGCTTCAGTCGGCAATCGCCATCCGTTTGAATTTTCGTTCCATAATATTTGTTCACCGACAAATCTGTATGCCGTATCTAAATTTTGTGCTTTTGATAATGCATTGCAAAATTGCACAGCATTAAGCCAACTGACATTATAAACCGGCAGCCTGAAATCTGCTGTCAGCGATGGATTTCGGCGCATCATATTGCTATACTGTCTTTGCGTAACTTCAAATTTTCCTACTTCAAGCGTCTTAGTGATTGTCACATCATGTTCGGGAAATTCATCTACCGAATTTGAGTTAGAGCCCATTTTGAATGTTTTGCCAACTATCTCTACCACTTCAATTGGAGGATATTTGATGACCTTAAGTGCAACCGCGTTGCTTGAATTAAAGCTGATATTAACCGTTATATCTCCGCTTGATGCCGAATCCGGCACTCGGAACTTGATTTGATTAGTTTGCCAAGTGATACATTCATTATGTCCTACAAAGGAGTTACCGCCAATATTCACCGTTGCCGACGATATTCCAAATCCAAGATAATTGCCTGTGATTGTGACCGTATCACCAATATGCGCAGTTGTGGGAGAGATTGATAGTATCTCCGGGTCACCGCTCGGTACGTTTGGGTCTGCATCGTTGCAGGATGTCAAAAAAGCTATCAAAGCAAATACTGTGATTAGAATTGTAATCTGATTATATTTCATTCTAAAAGACTGTTTATATACAAAATACAAATATAATCATTATATCTTCAATGTTATACCACACTTATTAATTACATTTGTGATTTGTATTTGAACAATGATTGAAATTAACTTAGAAAATATCACAAAAGTATATTCAGGCGGCACCAAAGCCGTTGATTCGGCATCATTCAATATTAACAAAGGCGAATTTGTTGTTTTGGTCGGTCCTTCGGGATGCGGCAAAACTTCAATCCTTAGAATGATTGCGGGCTTGGAGGACATTAGCTCGGGCAATTTGTATTTCGACGGCAAAATTTTCAATAATTTACCGCCGAATGAAAGGTCTGTTGGGATGGTATTCCAGAACTATGCACTGTATCCGCATCTTTCGGTTTACGATAATTTAGCTTTCCCTTTGAAAATCAAAAAAGTCAACAAGAGCGAAATCAAAACTCAAGTTGAAAAAATCGCCCAAATTATAGGGCTTAGTAACGATATAAATAAAAAGCCAAAGCAACTTTCCGGTGGGCAACGTCAGCGAGTAGCATTGGGGAGAGCCTTGATTCGCAAACCTGATGTTTTTTTGTTCGATGAGCCACTCTCCAATCTTGATGCCAAATTGCGAGTACAGATGCGAACTGAGATTATCCAACTTCATAGGGAATTTGGCACAAGCTCGGTATATGTCACTCACGACCAAACTGAAGCGATGACTATGGGCGATAGGATTGTGGTCATGAATGGCGGCAAAATCAATCAAATTGACACTCCTCAGAAAATTTATGATTACCCGTCGGATATTTTCACGGCACAATTCATCGGTAGTCCACAGATGAACTTCTTTGATGCAACGTCTATACAAAATCAGTCAATAAAATTATTAGACAATGATTTCGATATACATTTACAATCTGAACTTAAGAGCGATTCCGGCGATGTAAAAACATGTGGCATACGTCCTGAAGACATTATTTTGAGCGATTCGGAAAGCGATTCTTTCAAAATAAAAGTTCTGAACGTCGAATTTCTCGGCTTTGAGCAACTCATTTATTTCGATTTTTTCGGGAGTCTCAAATCAATCAGATATAATCTTGACAAACAAATTTTACCGAACGATATTATTAATATCAAGTTCAACAATTCAAAATTGCATTTATTCAATTCAAACGGAAATAGGGTTAATTAAATAAAATGATTTCATGTAACAATATTGGTATTCACTTTGGCGGCAGAACATTATTCGATAATGTGAGTTTTGTTGTCAACTCTCGCGACAAAATCGGCTTGATTGGTCGTAACGGTTCAGGCAAATCTACTTTGATGAAAATTTTGTCGGGTTACGAAGAACCTTCAGCCGGCAGGATTATTTTCCCAAGTTATTTCAAAGTCGGCTATTTGTCCCAAGACCCGCAGATTCATTCTGACGTCACGGTTTTGGAAGAAGCCGAATCTGCACTGACAGAAATCAAATCGAGCGAATCAGATTTTGAAAAATTGACTGAAGAAGTATCAAATAGGACTGATTATGAATCTGAGGAATATTTTGAACTTCTTGAGACTATGTCGCATCTGAGCGAAAGGCTTAAAATTCTTGAGTCTCATTCAGCACAAGGCGATGTCGAAATGATTTTGATCGGGCTTGGCTTCACACGCAAAGATTTGAATCGATTAGTTACCGAGTTTTCCGGTGGATGGCAAATGCGTATCGAACTCGCCAAAATCCTAATCAACAAGCCTGATTGTATCTTGCTCGATGAGCCTACGAATCACTTAGATATCGAATCAATTCGTTGGCTAGAGTTGTTTCTCAAAAACTATGTCGGCTCCGTGATTCTGGTTTCCCATGATAGAAAATTTTTAGATAACATCACAAATCGCACAATCGAAATCACAAACCAAAGAGTTTACGACATGCCGTATAAATATAGTGATTTCATGATGAAGCGAGACGAACAACGCCAAAGTGAAGTCGCTACATTACGCAATCAAGAGCGCGAAATAGCTCAAATCGAACGATTTGTGGAAAGATTCCGCTCAAAAGCTTCGCTTGCTTCTCGCGTTCAATCTCGTGTCAAAAAATTGGAAAAGATGACCGTTGTTCAATTGGAAGATGTTGATACATCTACGGTTAATATTCGATTTCCTACTCCACCGCGTTCCGGCAGACTTGTTGTCGAAGTGACAAATCTTTCGAAAAGTTACGATGAATTGAACGTATTGAAAGGTGTTGATTTTGCGTTGGAAAGAGGGGAGAGAGCTGCTTTTGTTGGGAAAAATGGTGAAGGTAAATCTACTTTTTCGCGTATTATTGCCGGTATCGAGAGCTTCGAAGGCAACGTAAAAATCGGCGAGAGTGTAGTTACAGGTTACTATGCACAGCATCAAGCAACTATGCTTTCGGGTGACAGCACCGTTTTTGAAATTATTGACAATGCTGCCACAGGGGAGATGCGTACTCAGGTTCGTCATTTATTAGGTGCTTTCCTATTCAGTGGCGATGATATTTACAAACGCGTAAAAGTTCTCTCAGGTGGCGAGAAATCCCGTCTGGCATTGGCTAAATTATTGCTCACTCCGAGTAATTTGCTGATTCTCGATGAGCCAACAAATCACTTGGACATGTTAACCAAGGACGTTTTGAAATCTGCATTGATGGATTACGAAGGCACTTTGATAGTTGTATCCCATGACCGTGAATTTCTCGAAGGTTTGACCGATAAAACTTTTGAATTCAAAAACCGCAACGTTAAGGAATATCCCGGAGATATTGACTATTACTTGACAAAGACGGAAATCGGAGACTTGAATTTGATAAAATCGGATTCTCCGTCAAACAAAAATGATGACACTCCATCTGAAGACAAAGCCTCAGGCTCACAATTACGCCGTGAAAAGCGTAAAGAGATGCAACGAGATTTAGGTAAAATAGTCAAACAAATCGCTGCTCTTGAAAAAGAGATTGCGGATTTGGAGGAAAACATGCAAAAGTACGATGCACTATTTAACGACGCAGAATTTTGCAATAATAAGCAAAAATATTCCAAAGCACGCTCCGAATATGATTCATTCGCTAAACGCTTGAATCAATGTATGGAGTCATGGTCTAATTTGAGCCAAAATCAAGAAACATTGCAGAACGAAATCAACGAGAATTAAGATTGGCTAAGGCTTTTTGAGCATCAGGGTTGTTTGGATTAATTTTCAAAGCATGCTCATAAGCCTTTTTGGCATTATCCATACGTTGGTATAGCGATTCAAATTGACCCAAGCTAAATATGGAATGAGACACAACTTCGACTAATGAATGACCAATCGAACCCTCCGTGACTTTTGACGATTCGATGAAACGATTCAAATCCGGAATCTCGAATTGTATATCTTTGGGTACTGTACCGACGCGATATAGCCTTATGGCAAGTCCTTCGGGTACAACTTCGTAGCCACGAATCATATCTTCCTCAGTTCTCAAAATGTCTAAGGTGATATATACGGGTCTTTTGTCAATATTGGATTCAATTATCTTTCTGAACAATGCCACGAAATTTTGCTGAATGAACGGATAAGAATTCGGTGGAAGCCCGGACTCGAAGAGTTCAAGGTCATTTGAATATGATTTCAGCTCATTTTCGGCATCATCGAAAATTGTCGGGTGCCATTGTTGCAATTGCAGTGGATACCAAGTACGACGCATTAGCTCTTTGCCAATCCACCAAACATCATTCCGCATTCCTTCGATTTCCCGGAAATAGATGAATGCAGAATTCCAGAAGTCCCATTGAGCAGAGATAATGATAGCATCTTTATCTAAGCCGTTTACCAAAGTTGTAGTGTATTCGTGAACCAATACATCGCCCGACTTGTCATTAGTTTTGAGGTTAAGTGCAATATTTATAATTGGAATAAGTAGCAGTGCATATACAAAATTTCTGTTCCTTCTGAGCAAATCTGCCGAAGCAACGATTGCAAATGGGAATAATGAAATTATAGCCAATGCGTAATATGCCTCGATGTCGTGAATTGAATAATTAGATGCGTAAATTATACATGCTAAAACATTAACCGCAAAGAAGATATAGACTGCTCGCATGTTAGTTTTGCGAACCATGAAGAAGCCCATGAAAACCAAAATCAAGCCTATAATCCCAAATTGAAAAGGTAAATCTTGAATGAACTCGCCAAGATTTGCAAAAAAAGCATCCAAATCCGAAAACATCCAACCTTGGTATTGCTTACCTTGAGTGTGATATAGGAATTTGTCGAAACTGCGATGCACCCATCCCCAATTAAATGTCGGCAATGCAGCACTTCGCAAAGGTAAGTATATATATAATGCCAATCCGGAGATAAACAGCGCCCCCATATACGCTATGAGCGAACTGAAACTGAGTTGTTTATGTTGGGTGTCATTCTCGCTTTTGGCAGATGTATGATGCGTTTTGCGTTCTTTGAAAATACTATAAAAAAGTAGTATTCCGCCGGGAACTAAAAGCACAGTTGTCATATGATTTGCAAATCCAAGCCCGAACATAAAAGCTGTAGCCAATAGGTAGAAATTGCCGGATACATTTATATACGAACGCAAAAGCACGAATATGAGTAGATTAAATATCAACATTTGAAGCGAATAAACTTCGATTGCCACTGCTTGTGCCCAAATTGTCAATGCAAAAGCATATGAAATCGCCAATACTGCGGAAAGTTTGTTTATCAAATCTTCATCGGACAGTAAGCTCACATATTCAGGTTTGATTTTCTTCTTTTTGTTGATTTGCTCGCGTTTGATTTCCCTACATAGATGTGTAGATAAGTCGCGAATCCATGCAAAGAAAACCACAGCTGATAATGCTGTCCAGAGTGAAGCAAGTAAATTCAGTTTATAAACGTTTGACATAGGCAATGGGAGCAATGTCCATAAGTACCCGAGTATTGTAAATAGGGGATAGCCGGTTGGGTGTGCTATCCCGAGCGAAGAGCAAGCTCCGGCAAGTTCGCCACTATCTGTAAAAGTGACCGATGGTGTCACAGTACCAAAATATACTACAATCGCAACAAAAAATACGATTGCCACAGCAAAATTGTAATTTAATTTCATTTACCTTCTTTCCAAAACATAGTTTATTCGTTTTTGCATTGCGAAATCATACAAAGTTAACTTTCTTACATTATAAAATGCAAGCCAAAAACTTTGCAAATTTTGCACTAATGCTCGAAACGCCATGTCCTTCTCGCTTTGGGCAATAAAAAAAGAATTCAAATCAATTTTGCCGATTATATAACGATTCTTTGCTACGTCGAATCTACGTGCTGCAATTGTATCTGCTTTTGTGGAAATTTCGACTTGACGCCTTAGCTGATTCAACCTCTCAGTCAGATATCTTACTTCAGTTTCAAAATTCATCCTTTGCAATTCGCTATCCGAAATTATTCGGTTTTTGTCTTGCAATGCAGCTTCGATTGTTCCGGAACCTTTACCCCAAGTGAAAATTGGCAATTGAATCGTGACGTCGAACCGTTGCCTATCGAGCAAATCCCTGTATATCATATCAAATTGTCCTGCAGCTTGATTCAAACCAAATGAAGCAAAAATGTCCGCATTTATTCTGTTATTGCTTTCGGCTCGTTGCAATGCCATATCAGCCTCTTGATTTCTTATTTCAAGGTCAATTATTCGAGGGTTGTTCATCACAGCATATCTTACGGCTTCGTCCGGCGAAATGTCTATTTGCGGAATGTCTTTTGGCGGAATTATACTGATTTTATCGCTTCCTGTATATCCAATTGTAATTTTCAATTCGTCCAATGTTCTTCGGTATTCCAATTCAGCACTGCTAAAAGAATTATTAGCATTCAACAATGCAAGTTCGCTTTGGAGCAAATCATTTTCGGCGATTTTCCCTACCGAAAACCTTCCTTCGGAAAGTCTGAACAAAGTATCATTTACAGCTACGTTTTGTTCGGAATTTTTCAAATTCATCTCGGACAAGTACAAATCAAAAAATTTACGGGTGACATTGATTGCAATATCTTCCATTTCCTGGTTGAACTCATCGTCGGATTTGGAATCCATCAGTTCACGGATTTTCCTTTCCCAAGTCATAGAATTGTACCTGAATAGCGGTTGTCGGTATGTTACTTGGAACGGTGTGCTCCGCCATAGCGTATAATCATTAGTTTGATAGACATCAAGTTTGGTTATGCCACTTGCAATAGATAATTCGGAATTGAGAAATGGGATTTTTTGGGATAATGTCAGTGCACCTGAAGTGAATAGTTGGCTCTGCTCACGAAATAAAGTTGAGCCGTCGGGCTGAATAATCTGATTGATTTCTCTGTAAACTCCGGGAAATGATGCATTCAAATTCAACTGTGGATAAAAATCAGCGTAAAATGCTTGGGAGCGATTAGTCCGAGCCAGAAAGGAGTTCATTGCTTTTCGTGCATCAATACTATTTCTCTGAGCAAATGTTATACACTCATCCAATGTAAATTCGATACTATAAGCCTTAAATCCACTGAATAATAAAAATATTAAAATCAAAAATTTTTGCATTTTATTCATACCTCAAGAGTTCGATTGGGTTTTGTTTTGATGCTCGGCGAGCAGGTGTTATCCCGAAAATCAAGCCCACTGATATCGAAACAAAAAATGATAAGAAAACTGATTCGGGGGTGATAATAGTTGTGATTCCTGTAAGCATTTCAATTAATACCCCTGCTGCGACGCCCACAACTATTCCAATTACTCCACCGGTCATACTAATCGCAACTGCTTCCAATAAAAATTGCGTCAAAATATCCGACCTGCGAGCTCCGACAGCTTTGCGTATGCCAATTTCCTTCGTGCGTTCCATTACAGATGCAAGCATGATATTCATGATTCCAATTCCGCCTACAATCAACGAAATTGACGCTATTGCTCCAAGCACGATATTGAAGATGCGTTTTGTACTTTGTTCTTGTTGCAAAAGTAATTCCGGCACTACGATATCGAAATCTTTAACTCCATTATGTCGGCGCAGCAATAATCGCTCTATGATTTCAACTGATTTATTGATTTCTTCCGAATCCGCAAAATGAATAATAGCGCGGTCAACTTGGTGATAATTGGGGTCAATTTTAGCATTTTCATTTCCACGTTCTCTTATAAAATCTTGCTTGGTAACTAAAGAACGATTTATATATCTCAGAAGCATGGTGTTGATTGGGATATAAATATCAAGATTATAATCGCGAATATTCAAACTCTGAATATTTTCTTTGGACATACTGCGCTCGTCCATTATCCCGACTACTTTCAACCAATGTTCGCCACATTTTACAAATTTGCCGATTGGATCATCAGTCGGGAAGAGTCTCGTTTTCAGGCTGTAGCCTATTATACAAACGTTTTCTGCGAATTTATAATTGCTTTCTTGGAGAGGGTTGCCTTTGTTAAGCGAGAAGTTATTGATTTTGAAATATTCGGGCAAAATGCCGACTAATTTGATTTTCGTACTTAAACTCGAATGCATTGCATCTGTTTCGTATATGATTTCCGGGCTTGCATATGTTACAGATTTGACGATTTTTGTGATTGCCTCTAAATCGTTCAATGTCAACCCGGGAGTGAATTTTCCACTTGTGCTTTCTTTCTTATCACTATTCTCCTCGCTTTCATCGGAAATCTCCTGTTGTTTTTCTCTGTCTAATGGTACGATGATAATATTATTTGTCCCTAAAAGTTTCATCTTTTCGAGGATTGCTTGTTCGGCTCCGCTACCAATTGCAAGCATTGCAATTACCGATGAAACACCGAAAATTATACCCAAGGATGTAAGTACGGAGCGTAACTTATTCTGGATAATAGCTTCGGTAGCTATTCTGAAATTATATCCGAAATGTTTAATCATTTCTTATTTTTTGCAATAGTAATTAATTCCAATTCAGATTTTTCGGCTGGTTCGCTAAGTAAAATTTCATCGTCGGCAGTCAAGCCTGATTCAATCACCACTTCATTTTGATTCATAATCCCAATTTTGACTTCTTGTTTGACGATTTTGCTCTTTTCCTTTTTATACACAAAATAGACTTTTTCTTTATCAATATTATCTTCCGTGTGCAATCCTTCAAGTGGAATGTAGAGAGCCTTGTCCAATTTGTCAATCAAAATTTCATTGCTTGTGGTCATTGCCGGAAGGAGCGAAGAGTCCGTTTCGCTAAGTTCAATTACTACTTCAAAAACTTTTGCGTTCGAGCCACTTTTTTGTTCGCCAATATTTGCGACTTTGACTACTTTTCCGGTGATTCTCTTGTCGGGATTGGCATCCAAGCTGATTTTCACGGGTTGCTTTTCTTTGATTTTCTGAATATCTACTTCATTCACGTAAGTGACGGATTCCATAATCGTCAGGTCGGGCAATGTTGCAACAATCGGGTACCAGGCATCAACCGTTGAGCCGACCACTTTGCGTCTTCCGCTCCATTCTCGAGCGTATATCACCATCCCTTCTGCCGGTGCAAGTATCGTAAATTGGCTTAAAACATCATTATATTGATGCAATTTTTGTTGCTCTTTGACTAAATCGGTATAAATTACATTGATTTTGGCAATAGATTGTTTTACTTTTGTTTGGTAATTTTTCTGTGATTGTGTGAAATTCCTTTGGATTCTTTCATAATCAATCTCGGCTTGTCGGATGATGGATGGAGCTTCGTATTTTGATTGTTCCATAAGCAACTTCTTCTCTTCCATATTGAATTTCAAATTTTCCAATTCATCACGCGCACTGGACAAAGTCAATGAACTATCCAATTTTGATTGCAAAAATTGTGACTCATTTTTTTGAATATTGAGCTGAATATCTTTGATTTTTGTCATTATTTCGGATTTATCCAATTCGGCTACAAAATCGCCTTCTTTCACTATGGTGCCTTCCTCAACAATTTTGGTGATTTTCATTTGCCAGATTCCTACTGAACGGGCATGTTGAGGACCGCGAATTTCCATACTGTTCTTGGCTCGCAATTCTCCGGTAGTAGTAGCAAGTGACAGGAATTCGCCATAAATTGGTTTGACAGTTACATATTCGGTTGCAACTGCTTGGAAAAAGTTGAAATACGCCCAAACGGCAGCGCCAACTAACGCTAAAACAACAATTGTAATTATGATTTTTTTCATTTTTATAATACGAATTACTTTCAAATCAGTTTCAATGCAAGTTAAGCATTATTTATTTCGATTTTTGAACCACTTTCGATATTGGTTTACAAAAATCAAATGCTCTGAATATGTATCCGAAAAATTGTGCCAACCTGTATCATCAGGAGTCGCTACCATGTAGATATATTTGTGAGTTTCGGGTTCGACTGCTGCCAATATAGCTTTAGCACCGGGATTGTTGATTGGACCGGGTGGCAATCCCGCGTGTTTGTATGTATTATATTTGCTGTTATGTTCGAGGTCAGAATATAGTAATCGCTTCTTTTGTCCGAGTCCATATTGGACTGTTGGGTCTGCTTGTAGCCGCATATTTTTTTTCAGGCGATTATGATACAAGCCGCTGACCTTCGCTTTCTCGGCGTCAATTGGGGTTTCGGCTTCTATTATTGAGGCTAAAGTAATGATTTCATGTTTCGTAAGATTTACATTAGCTTTCTTACTTTCAATTTGCTTGTCCCATAACTTTTCAAATTCGTTCAATAGTCTGTCTATTATCATCCTTTCGTTTGCTGATGGCGGGAAATCATAAGTATTAGGCAATAAATATCCTTCAACATTCTTAGCAACTATTCCGCGAGATTCGAGCAATGAATCGCTTTCGCATAATGCTATAAATCGCTTTTGGGGAATTTTTGTTCGCTTTTCGATAATTTCTGCGATTTCAACATAAGTCAAACCTTCGGGAAATGTGATTTTCAAACTATGTTGATGGGTACCGCTCATGATTGCATCAATAAGACTTTGGTTTGTCATGCTTGAGTCGAATTTATAGTACCCGGCTTTTATAAATTTCTTTTCATTTCGGGCAACTAATCTAAAGTAAAATTTGAACAAGGATGACGGTTCCAAAGCATCATATCTGTTGAAAACCGAAATAATCGCAGATGTGCTCGCTCCTGTTGGTATTTCGATTATTTCATCTTTAGGGAATTCGACTGATTGTTTCAACACCGAAGCATAAAAATAAAATATTGCGAGTGCCACAAGTAAAATAAAAAATAAAAATACAATTGAAATCTTTTTCATATGTTCACGTCATAATATGTAATGCTTTGTAGCAATATAATTTTTTGAAATAAATTCAACTGTAAAATTACAAATAAAATTTGGAGTAATCGAAATGTCTATTAGAGTTTTCTTTCCGGGCAACAAAAAAGTGTATGCCGAACAAAATGGATTTGTCATCCAAACCGACCAACCGCAAAGCGGTGGTGGAGACGCTTCTGCACCATCGCCTTATGAATTATTTTTAGCTTCCTTAGCCACTTGTGGCGGCATCTTCGTTAAAGGTTTTTGCGATAGTCGCGGAATTCCGGCAGATAATATCGAACTTATCCAAGACCTTAAATATGATTCAGTCAATCGTCGAGTATCGCAAATTAAGATTGCAATCAACGTTCCACCTGAGTTTCCGGCAGAATATTATCAAGCATTAGTCAATGCGGTCAATCATTGCTCGGTGAAAAAATTAGTTTACGACCCACCCGAGTTCGTGGTCGAAACTGTAGTCAAAGCATAATTTTTCAAATCCCGTAAGTTCAAATTACGGGATTTTTGCTATTTAGAGCAATAAAATTCAAAATGCTGCCGTAAATATTGTTATTTTTGTACTTTCCGAATGAATCAAAGTGAGAAATTATGCCTGTAAATTGTGGAATTGTAGGGTTGCCAAATGTTGGCAAAACGACAATATTCTCGGCTCTAACAGCAACAAAAGCCGAAACATCTAATTATGCCTTTAGCACTATAGACCCGAATTTTGGGACAGTTGATGTGCCCGACAAAAGACTTTTCATGATTACCGAACTTATCAAACCCCAAAAGACAATCCCGACTACAGTTGAATTCGTTGATTTGGCAGGGCTTGTACGGGGCTCATCAAAAGGGGAGGGCTTAGGCAATCAATTTCTGGGAAGTATCCGCCAAGTTGGTGCTATTATCCATGTAGTGCGATGTTTTGACGATGAAAATATTCATCACGTCGAAACTACAATTGACCCTATTCGCGACATTGAAACAATAGAAATTGAATTAGCTTTTGCTGACCTCGAATCTATCAGCCGCAGAATTGAAAATCTTGGCAAACAGCTTCGCTCGAATGATAAACTAATATCGGAAAGAGCTAAGATTCTCGAACCGATTTTACAGAAAGTTTCCGACAATTTGCTTGACGGAATTCCTGTCCGCAAAATGGATTTGACTGATGAGCAGCTCTTCGCAATGAAAGATTTGAATCTCATTACATTGAAGCAACAAATTTATTGCTGTAATGTTGACGAGCAATCTCTTGCCGCAGACAATGACTACGTCAAGGCTGTTAAGCAATTTGCTCAAACTAACGGTTCAGACGTTATCGTAATTTGCGGAAAATTGGAAGCGGAAATTTCTGAACTTGAATCCCCGGAAGAGCAAAAAGAATTTTTAGATTCTGCCGGACTCGAAGAATCAGGTTTAGACCAATTAATCAGGGCTGCGTACCATTCTTTGGATTTGCAGACTTATTTCACAGCCGGTGAGAAGGAAGTTAGGGCTTGGACTTTCAAACGCGGAATGAAAGCACCCCAAGCAGCCGGAATCATTCATAGTGATTTTGAACGTGGATTTATCAAAGCAGAAATCTACCATTGTACAGACTTATTTGAACTCAAAACCGAAGCAAAATTGAAAGAAAACGGTAAAATGCGTCTCGAAGGCAAGGAATATATCGTCAAAGATGGCGATGTGATTCATTTCCGATTCAATGTCTAATTTTATTCAGTGATTTCAATTTTGTCTTGATAACCTTGATTAGTCATATTTTCGATTAATTGCGATTTGAAACTTTGAAATAAATTTCGAGTATCAACATCATCATTTTCGGAAATTGAAATCGTATGCTTTGAATTGGTAAATTTGATTGTCAAATATTCTCGGACATCCGCAACATGTTTTGTGTTGCTGATTTTGATTGATTCGACTTTGTCCCAACTGAACTCAAAGCCCTTGCCGTTTTTGAGATTATTTTCTTTGATTCCAATTTTATCAATCTCAAATTCAGAATCATAAATCAAAGCATATTTAACAACTCCGAAATACACTGCCAGAACTAAAATAGCAGCAACAAATGTTGCTAAAACGAAATATATGTCTCTGTGAGTTTTGAGCAAATATAGTACAAGAAAATAAAATCGGTAGCATCGCTACAAAAAAATATAGCATCTGAACGCGTAATTCGTCTATAGTCTGTAACCGTAAATCTGAACTTTTGCATATTTCACTCAAAATATATGATTAATTGCAATTCAATATTTTGTAAAATAAGCAAAAATTACCTTATATGTGTTTTGTTGTAACAATTTTTCCATTTTTATTCCTGAGTAAAATTCAACAAAAAGTGTTGAAAATTCAGTTTACGCAATGCACTAAGTAATAATGTTAATTTAAGTACGTTTTTATGATGTCAATTTTATAACCATTTACCAAGGTATTGGAAATTTTTCATGTTCAATTATAAATTTGTTTGTTTGTTACTGCCTTTTGTACTTTTCGCAAATCTAAATGCAGCTGAAATCGAATCAGATACACTCAGAATTTATCGTCTTGGCGACATCAATGTTGGTTCCACTCGCCAAGTTGGTAGTGTTGTGAATTCGACTATCAATGAAATTAAGTACTTCGAATTGCAACGTGCTGATATATTTTCACTTGCCGAAATTCAAAAATCTATCCCATCAGCAAGGATTCGCACGAATTCGAGAGGCGAGGCGATGTTGTTCTTACGCGGCGCCGGAGAACGTCAATTAGGATTGTTTTTTGATGGCGTCCCAATGAATTTGCCTTGGGATAACCGTTTCGACTTGAGTATGTTGCCCGCAGGAATCATCGGTAATATCATGGTAAATCAAAATTCCAATTCAATTATGTTCGGTCCAAATGTTTTGGGGGGCATTGTTAAGGTCAGTACGATTGAAAGACATTCCGACGGCTATGGAATGAATGCCAAATTGCAAGGAGCAAATAGCGAAACTTATAGTCTCGATGTGACTCATGACGCCCGAATTGGCGATTTCAACTATATTGCAAATGTTTCATATTTCAATTCCGGCGGTTCCATTTTGCCGGGTAATGCTCCTGATAATATGCTCCACCAAGATTTGGATGCAAAATTCAGAACAAACACAGACCAAAAGCGTATGTCCGGCTATCTTCGCGGCGAATACCAATTCAGCCCGCTGACGGTTGCAGGAGTATCGATATTATATATTACAGGTGAAAAGGGCGTCGCTCCCGAATCTCACATTGAAAATGCTCGTTTTTGGCGATACCCGGAATGGAGCAGAATGTTAATTGCTTCAAATTTTGAACATCAGTTTTCAAAATCGGGAAATTCAACCCTAAGAGGAACTTTGTGGTTTGATGATTTCCATCAGCAAATCAATACTTACACCTCTACAAGATTCGATTCCGTCACCTCTATCCAAAATGACAAAGACAATACAATCGGTGCCAGACTTGCTTTTGCTCAAAAATTGACTGAAAATCAAAATCTTAATTTCGTTGTAAATGGATTTCATACCAAACATGAAGAAATTATTGACGAAAGGTCTCCCGATAATTTTTCCCAGAACACGCTGAATGCAGGCATCGAATATAATATTGCAATGAATAACTTGAAAATCGGTGTCGGAGCGGCTTATGATTATAACGAAACCCCCGAAACAGGACTATTTACCGAATACGCAGGACTATCATCGAGTGATTATGCAGCATTTTTAAATGCCAATTATGATTTGACAAGCGAAATGGTGCTCTTTGCAAATTTGAGCCGCAGAACCCGATTCCCTACAATGAGAGAATCCTTTTCGGGAGCTTTGGACCGCTTCAAAGTCAACCCCGATTTGCTTCCCGAATCAGGAATTTTGACAGAAGTTGGGCTCGGCTATTCGATTAGTGACATAACTTTGAAATTTTCTGCCTTTGCGAATTTTTACGAAAATCTCATCTCCCAAGTGACTTTGTCGGCTGAAGAAGATGAATTGCGCCGTCGAATGAGAGTCAACGTAGGGAAAGCCGATATAATCGGAACTGAATTTGGGATTGATTGGTCAATTAGCAGAAGCGTCAAATTAAGCGGCTTTATGACCTATATGAACGCAACAGGCGAGAGCAATGGCAAAGAATTGGAGCATCTCGACAATAAACCCGAATTGCTCGGCGGATTGTCAGCCATTTATACTCACAATTCCGGAATATCACTCATGCTTGAGTCCGAAACTACCGGCACTCAATACGAAGCCGATAATTCCGAAGAAAGTGGATTTGCCAAAGTTGATGGTTCGACTATTTTTAATCTCAGAATTTCATATAATTTATTCAAAGTGACAGGCTACGTGGCTGATATTTATGTCAGGACGAACAATTTATTTGATACTTATAGACTATATCAGCGTGGATTGCCTGAACCCGGTAGAACAATTCAAGCAGGTATTTCTTTTAGTCTGTAAACAATTTATTACCAACAATTTCGGCTGTAATTAATATTGGATTTGTTACAGCCATTTTTATTTTTTAATTTTGTATTTTTTACAAATCATCAGGAATTGATGAAAACAAGTAAATATTTAGTCAAACCCGGTGACAACATTGACCTTAATAAAGTGGATGCTGACGAACATCACATTTACAAGGGTGACAAAGAAACTGCTTTAGCCGAAATCAAGTTGCTCAACTTAGAATTGGATAAGCTCCAAAAAGTACAACACGCCGAAAAGAAACACAAAATTCTTATCGTTTTCCAAGGGATGGATGCCAGCGGCAAGGATGGAGCAATCCGAAATGTTTTCAATAGCGTCAATCCCAGTGGAGTTTACGTTGCTCATTTCGGTGCACCTTCGCATGATGAACTGTCTCGGGACTTTTTGTGGAGAATTCACAATAGAGTTCCCGCAAAAGGCGAAATGGTGATTTTCAACAGAAGTCATTACGAAGATGTTTTGATTGTTCGCGTTCAGAAACTTATGCCGAAGCCCATTTGGCAAAATCGCTACAAGCATATTAATGATTTTGAGCAGATGCTTGCTGATGAAGGTACTTCAATTTACAAATTCTACCTTCATATTAGCAATGATGAGCAGCGACGCCGTTTGCAATCCCGTATCAATAATCCTGATAAGCATTGGAAAATTGACCCAAATGATTTCAAAGACCGCGAGAAATGGGGCGAATATCTTGAAGCGTATAACGATGTAATAATTAAAACATCGACCCCTTGGGCACCTTGGCACATTATTCCGGCAAATAAAAAGTGGTATCGAGATTTGATAATATCAAATATCCTCGTTGCCGAATTAACAGACCTGAAAATGAAATATCCTACACCAAAGCAAAATTACACAGGTTTGGTTATCAAGTAAAGCAATATTCTTTGAGTTCCGAAACGGTGCGTTCGACTTTGACTTTGTCGCCAAATAATTCGTTATGTTCGGCGCGGAGTTTTGGTGCATGTTTCGTCAGATAGCGCTCATAAAGTTCCATCTCAATGAAGTAATATCGCGATACAAAGCGACTCGTTTCATCATTCTCCGACAATACTATTTCTAACTCAGCTTTTTCAAAATAATCTGTATCGAGAACATCAAGTATATGTTTTTGAGTCATATATTTGTACCATTGTTCAGCGTGGGATTTTTCCACTTCTACTCTTACTGTAAATACAAACATGATTAAGCCTCCTTTGATTGAATTTTGGTCCATGTATCTTTCAAAGTAACAATTCTGTTAAAAACGGGATGGTCTAATGTTGAATGCTTGGAATCTACACAAAAATAGCCAAGTCGCTCGAATTGGAATCGGTCTCCGGAATTTGAATCACGCAACGAAGGCTCCAATTTGCAATTTGAGATTATTTTGAGCGAATCAGGATTCAAATTATCTGTAAATTCTTTGCCTTCTTCAACCGAATTTGGATTCTCTTTCACAAACAAATTGTCATATAAACGTACCTCAGCATCGAAACATTCCGAAGCTGAAACCCAATGCAAAGTTGCCTTTACTTTCCGAGTTTCGGAGCTTGTACCGCTTTTAGTCTCAGCGTCATAAGTGCAATGCAATTCTGTGATATTGCCTTGCTCGTCTTTGATTACTTCATTGCACATAATTATGTATGCATAACGCAATCTTACTTCACGTCCAGGTGACAATCGGAAAAATTTCTTTTGCGGCTCTTCCATGAAATCTTCGCGTTCGATGTAAATTTCTCTTGTAAAAGGAATATTTCTTACCCCTTTGCTTTCATCTTCAGGATTATTGACTGCCTCTAAAATCTCTTTCTGACCTTCGGGGAAATTTGTAATCACGATTTTCAAAGGGTTCAAAACTGCCATTGCTCTATTTGCCGTTGAATTAAGATGCTTGCGAACTGAAAATTCTAACATACCCATATCAACTATGCTGTCTGCTTTGGCTACACCAACCATTTCTGCGAAATTCCTTACGGCTTCGGGAGTATATCCGCGACGTCTCAATCCGGTAATTGTCGGCATTCTGGGGTCGTCCCAGCCATCCACGAAGTTATCTTCGACCAATTTGAGCAATTTCCTTTTGCTGAGTACAGTATAATTTAGATTCAATCTTGCGAATTCAATTTGCTGTGGGCGATAAAGTCCAAGCTCAATCAAAAACCAATCATATAGTGGGCGATTATTTTCAAATTCAAGCGTACATAATGAATGTGTGATAAATTCAATCGAATCGGAAATGCAATGGGTGAAATCGTACATTGGGTAAATGCACCATTTGTCACCTGTGCGGTGATGATGGTCCCGACGAATCCTGTAGATAATTGGGTCGCGCATATTGACATTCGGCGATGACATATCAATTTTTGCCCTCAAAACCATTGCACCATCAGGGAAGTCGCCATTTTTCATCTTGCGAAATAATTGAATATTTTCATCTATCGCTCTGTCGCGGTAAGGGCTGTTAATGCCGGGTTCAGTCAAGGTGCCTCTGTATTGGCGCATCTGTTCTTGAGTCAATTCGCACACAAAAGCTTTGCCCTTCAGTATCAATTGTTCGGCTAATTCATATAGTCTGTCGAAATAATCCGAGGCGAAGTATTCTCGGTCGTCCCAATCGAATCCGAGCCACCGAACGTCCTCTTTAATCGAATCAACATATTCAACATCCTCTTTGGTGGGATTTGTATCGTCAAACCGTAAGTTGCACAGTCCGGCATATTCTTTAGCCAATCCGAAGTTCAGACAAATAGATTTCGCATGTCCAATATGCAGATATCCATTTGGTTCGGGCGGAAAACGCGTATGAACTCTACCTTCGTATTTATTCGTTTTCAAATCATCATTTATGATTACTTTTATAAAGTTTGATGCAACTTTTGGTGTTTCGCTGATATTTGCTTCGCTCATTATGTCCACAATTATATATTTTTTTTACATTTCTTAAGCAACAAAAATAAACATTTATCGCTTATTAGTATAGTCAATTCAAAAATGTTTCAAAAAGGAAAATTTGGATGAGTTAAATTCAAGATTAAATCAATATATTCGTAGATGATAAAAACAAAAAAAATAATATGAAACTAACCAGAATAAATTTCGAATCTCCTGCTTCTGTTCCGGTACCAACAGTTAGTCAACTGACTAACCGAATACGCTCGGTGCTCGAAAGCGATTTTGGGCAAATCTCAGTGATGGGTGAAGTCTCAAACTTCACTGCACATAGTTCCGGGCATCGCTATTTCTCACTTAAAGATGAGCAATCTTCGATTTCCTGTGTAATGTGGCGTGGAAAAGCGGTATCATTCCAACTCAAGGACGGCTTAAAAGTAAAGCTAACAGGCAAAGTGACCGTTTACCCTCCGCAAGGACGCTATCAGATTGATGTATCGACGGTAATGCCTGCCGGAGAAGGTGATTTGTTTTTGGCATATGAAGCACTGAAACAAAAGCTTCAGGAAAAAGGGTATTTTGCTCAAGAACACAAGAAAACACTACCTGCCAATATTTTGAAAATCGGTGTGTCAACATCGCCAACAGGTGCTGCAGTACGTGATATTATCTCTACAATCGAAAGGCGATTTCCGTTAGCAACGATTTATTTCCGACCAACGCTCGTCCAAGGTGAAGGCTCGGCACAAGACATTGCAAAAGCCATCGCTGAATTGGACAATTTGCCATTAGATGTGATTATTATCGGCAGAGGAGGTGGTTCTATCGAAGACCTCTGGGCATACAATGAGGAGATAGTTGCAAATGCAATTTACAATGCCAAAAAGCCGATTATTTCCGCCGTCGGGCATGAAACCGATTTCACTATTTCCGACTTTGTAGCTGATTTGCGTGCCGCAACGCCGACTGCATCAGCCGAGATTGTAACTTCAGTCACGCTCGAAGATTATATGTACCATATTGATGCGAAAGTATCGGCTATGCAAAGGGCTGCATATCGAATAGTTGACAAAACACGAAATTTGATTACCAAGGATTTTGCGTTCAAAGGGCTTAGGCGGATTCAGGAAAGGATTGCTATTTTGAAGCAGAATTTGAAGCTGAATACAAACTCAATGATGACCGATGTCAGGAAGCAAGTGGATTTCGTAAAGAATGGATTGCAATCCAAGTACTCTGTCATCAAAGCTAACGACCCCAAAGCACCTTTGAATAAGGGCTATGCATTGTTGAGCGATGGGAACGCATTCATTACGAACGAACAATCATTGAATCAATTTACTGCTATCCAAATCATTCGGAAGAATGAAACAGTAGAAGTTAAGTTAAACCAATAAATAAATTTATATGAAATTTGAAGATAAAATCAAACGGATAGACGAAATATCCGAAATCCTCGACGAAGGAAACGTTTCTCTCGACCAAATGACAAAATTATATGAGGAAGGCTTATCGCTTGCTTCCGATTGCAGGAAGTATCTCGAAAAAGCCGAACTCAAAATAATTGATATAACGAACAAATTTGCAGAAACTGAAGACTAGAATTAATTATCTCTTTCTTCAGCTTTTACAACCATTGGTTTTTTGCCAAATTTTTCGCGTTTGAATGTGCGAAGTATAAATTCTGCTTCCTGAAAAGGAACAGTAATAAATGAGTATGCATCAAAAACTTCAACGTTGGAGATTTTTGTCTCGCGTGTTTTTGCTTTTTCCACTATAAAGTTGACGATTGAACGTTTGCTCATGCCATCTTTTTTGCCTTTGGCAATAAACAGTCTGGTTTGCTCTTTAATCGATGGTTTAGAAGTTTCCCTTTCTCGGATTTCTTTGTAACTCGTTACGTCCAAATCATCGGCAAAAGTATATTTGAGCAAAGTTGCTAAAGCAGTTTCGGGGTCAATTGAAGTTAAGATTTTATTAGCTAATGCTTTGTAAATTTTTTCGAGTTTTTCGACAGATTTTGTTTCGATTTCAGTCATAATCCAATCTTTTTTGGCTTCGATGATTTCTGCGATTCCCGGAAGTTTACCCTTACGGATGTCCGTTTTGGAATGCTTTTGGATGAAGCTCAAATTACGAACTTCACGTCTTGTCACAAAAGTGATTGCCGTGCCTTCGTTTCCTGCTCTGCCGGTACGACCAACTCTGTGGACATATGATTCGGGGTCTTGAGGAAGTGAATAGTTGATAACGTGAGTCAGATTTTGAATGTCGATACCTCTGGCTGCAACGTCAGTTGCAACTAAAATATTAACTCGTTTGCTTTTCAACTGTGCCAATACTTTTTCACGTTGAGATTGGGAAATATCGCCATGAATTGCTTCGGCTTGATAACCGCGGTCGTTCAATCTGGTGGAAACTCTGTCCACGTCAAGTTTCGTTCTGCAAAAAATCAAACCGTAGAAGTCCATTTCGAAGTCAATAATTCTACAAAGTGCTTCCAATTTGTCAGATTCTTCTACTTCGAAGTAAATTTGGTCAGTCAAAATCGTTGTTAATTGATTGCTTTCGATTTTGACAGTTTTAAATTCGTTCATGTATTTTTTGGCTAATCCCAAAATTTCTTTTGGCATCGTAGCGCAAAACATGAATGTACGCTTTTCGGAATTTGTAGTTTTCATGATTAATTCTACATCATCAACGAAGCCCATGTTGAGCATTTCGTCTGCTTCGTCCAATACCAAATATGATATTTGTTGCAATTTGATGACTTTCCGATTCAGCAAATCTATTACTCTGCCAGGTGTGCCGACGATGATGTCAACTCCTGATGTGAGTTTTGATATTTGCCTGTCAATTGATTGACCACCGTATATTGGTGCAATCACGACTCTTTTTGAACCCTTCAATGAGTTCAATTCTTCAGAGATTTGCATAGCAAGCTCGCGAGTAGGAGCGAGTACAATTGCTTGAACGCGTCTGGCGTTTTCTTCTATCAAATCTAAGATTGGCAATCCAAATGCCGCAGTCTTACCTGTTCCTGTTTGCGCTTGACCGACTAAGTCATAATCGCCACCCATGATTATTGGGATACATTGCTCTTGAATCGGTGAGGGTGTTTCAAAACCTTTCGTATGAAGGGATTGGAGGATGTTATCCGACAAGCCGAGCTCTTCGAATGTTAAAGGTGTATTCATTTTTATTTTTTTAGAATCATAAACTGTAAACTTTTTTGTTTACTTTGATAATGTTGACACGGATGATATTGCATTTTAGTGTATTTATTATTAAATAATAATAATTATCTGCAAATTATGTGAAATGAATGTTCTACTTACGGAATTTTTACCTTAAATTTGTCAATAAATTAATACAAAATATATGAGATTCGATAACAGAATTATTAAATACATTGTTGCGACTGCAATTTTGGCTCTGAGTTTATATTTATCGGCTCGGCAAATTGCTTTCGATGAATTGTTGATTCAGCTTCAAGGTCTCGATTATGTCTGGGTCTTATTTTCCATTCCTGCAATTATAGCTTCAAATATAATTAGAGCATTAAGATGGCGAGAAATACTTGCTCCGATTTCGAGTGATGTAAAAGTTCATAATGCATTTTCTGCAATCATGATTGGACACCTGCTGAATAGCTTCACACTCCGCTTTGGAGAACTTGCTCGCCCGATTATCTTAGCAAAAAAGGAAAAATTGCCCACAGCCGCAGTAATATCTACCGCTGTACTCGAAGGTGGAGTTGATTTCGCCTTTTTAAATATTCTATTTTTAGTTTCTCTTGTTTTCCTGTCCGAACCACTTTTCAAATTACTGAATTTCGATAGCGTATTTCAAGGCTCGCTCGGTATATTTATCATCGTATTAGTAGTTATTGCCACGCTATTTTTCATTTATCGCTTTCGCCATCCAATATGGAATTTGCTGAAATCAATATTACCTGCAAAATTTACACATAAGTTCGAAGATTCAATGTCGGCTTTCGTGCAAGGTTTTGTATCATTGAAAAGTCCGCTTTTTTATTTCAAAATGACTTTCTACACGATTCTTCTTTGGCTATCTTATGCCCTGATTATGTATCTCGTATTTTTTGCATTCCAATTCCAATCTGCGATACACCTTTCATTCATAGATTCAATAATTTTAGTTGTTTTTGCCGGAATTGCAACTGCAATTGCCTTCACACCTGGAGCTGTCGGAGTTTATCATTTGGTTGTAGCATCAATTATGACCACTTTATATTCAATAACATCGAACGAAGCATTTGCTTACGCAACGATTATTCATATCATCACACTTCTTGTCCAATCTTGCCTTGGAGCAATATACTTGATTTATGAAGGCATTAATACGATTCGAATCAGCGAAATCGAAAATAGTTCTCCTAATAGCTAATTTTTTATGGCTTTATTTATGCTTTATTGTTATTTTAGTATCATAAAACTGTAAATATAGTTTAAAAGCTAATGCTAAGTATTATGGAGTAAATCATGGATGTCGAATTTTTATCTCGCCTGCAATTTGCTTTTACAATAGGTTTTCATTACATTTATCCGCCTATGAGTATAGGTCTTGGGGTTATGCTCATTATCATGGAGGGCATGTATCTGAGAACCGGAAACAAAATGTATGAAGAAATGACAAAATTTTGGGTTCGGATTTTCGCCTTAATTTTTGGGATTGGTGTCGCAACCGGTATTGTGATGGAATTTGAATTTGGAACAAATTGGGCAACATATTCGAGATTTGTGGGTGATGTATTCGGTAGTGCTTTAGCCGCAGAAGGTATTTTCGCCTTTTTCTTGGAATCAGGATTCTTGGCAATATTAGTTTTCGGATGGAATAAAGTATCTTCTAAAATGCACTTTTTCTCTACAATTATGGTCACTCTGGGGGCGCACTTGAGTGCAGTTTGGATTGTAGTTGCCGGTTCGTGGATGCATACACCTGCCGGACACAGAATTGTAGGGGAAGGTACGGAAGCGAGAGCCGAAATTGTTGATTTTTGGGCTATGGTATTCAATCCTTCGAGTGTCGAAAGACTGTCCCACACTATTGGCGGTGCTTGGCTTGCAGGCGCTTTTCTTGTATTAAGCGTATCGGCTTATTTTTATATCAAAAATCGTCATATCGAAACTGCCAAAGCAGGCATCAAAATCTCCCTAATTGTTGCTTTTGTAGCCTCTCTTTTTCAACTATTTACCGGGCATAGCAGCGCTGTTCAGGTATATGAATACCAACCTGCCAAACTTGCTGCATTCGAAGGGCATTATGAAACTGCTCCCGGCGATTTATACCTTTTTGGTTGGGTTGATGAGGAAAAACAGGAGACATACGGAGTCAAAATTCCCGGAATGTTGTCCTATATGCTATTTTTCGATAGCGAGAAACCTGTCACGGGATTAAACGAATTTCCCAAAGATGAAAGACCACCTGTGAACATTATTTTCCAAACATATCATTTGATGGTTGCAATAGGGATGTTTTTTATTGGATTTACGACACTTGGACTCTTTTTGTGGTGGCGTGGTGTATTGTTCAAACAAAAGTGGTTTATGATTTTAGCCGTTTTCAGCATTTTGCTGCCTCATATTGGCAATCAAATCGGCTGGATGTCTGCTGAAATTGGTCGCCAACCTTGGATTGTATATGGTTTACTCAAAACCAAAGATGCACTTTCAAAAACTGTTTCTGCCAACGATGTGCTTATTTCTCTTATTATGTTTGGTCTAATTTATTCACTGTTATTTGTATTATTCATATTTTTATTGAATAAGAAAATCCATCACGGACCAGATGATTACAGGTTAATTTCAGCACAAGATGACTCGGTTTCCATGAAGGAGGTGCAATAATGTACGAAGGATTGGATTTGAATGTAACATGGTTTGTGCTGATTGGAGTATTGCTCACGGGATACGCAATCCTTGACGGTTTTGATTTGGGAGTAGGTTCATTGCATTTGCTCATCAAAAATGACTTAGACCGCAGAATAGCACTAAATTCCATTGGACCATTTTGGGATGGTAACGAAGTTTGGCTCGTAACAGGCGGTGGTGCTTTGTTCGCCGCTTTCCCTCACGTTTACGCAACTTTTACATCAGGCTTCTACCTTGCTGTAATGCTTATACTGATGGTTATCATCTTTCGAGCTGTAGCGATTGAATTTCGGAGTAAAGTTGAATCCGCTACTTGGCGAAAGGCTTGGGATATAGCTTTTAGCATTTCATCAATTATGATTGGGCTCTTATTCGGAATTGCATTAGGGAATGTCATCATCGGAATTCCGGTTGCCGCTGACAAGGAAGCCTACATGACATTTTTTGACCTGCTTAATCCATATGCAATTTTAGTCGGTATCACGACTGTTGCCCTTTTTATGATGCATGGAGCAATTTTCTTGGTAATGAAAACGGAAGGTGATTTGCAAAAGTTAGTTCGTGGTTGGGTCAATAATGCAATCATATTTTTTGTGATTTGCTACGTAACGACAACTATGGCAACTCTCATTTATGTGCCGCAAATGGCTTCAATATTAAAATCGCATCCCGAATATTTTCTAATCGCGATATTTAATATGCTTGCGATTGCAAATATTCCGAGAGAAATTTTCCATGGTAGAGAATTTAGAGCTTTTTTATCATCATCATTCAGTATTTTGGCTCTGCTTGCACTTTTTGCAATAGGAATATTCCCGAACTTGCTAAGTTCGACTATTTCTCCCGAATACAGCTTGAATATTTATAATGCGGCATCATCGCGAACTACGCTCGAAGTAATGTTCACAATGGCATTGATAGGCATTCCATTTGTTTTGTCTTATACAATCAGCATCTATTGGATATTTCGCGGAAAGGTGAAATTGGACAACACAAGCTATTGATTTAATGCTTCGAGATGATTTAGCGTCATTTGAGGCTTATTTCGTATTTTTGTAAGCTATGATGGAATCGAAACGACATAACTTCTGGCTTGATTTGCCGCGACCTTTTTATACCTTAGCACCTATGGAAGACGTTACCGACACTGTCTTCAGGGAGCTTATTATGGGGATTTCTGATGAAAACTATCTTCATGCGGTATTTGCCGAATTTACTTCAACCGACGGGCTTTTACACCCCGTAGGGCGAGACAATGTGATTCATCGCCTTCATATAAGCGATACGGAAAGGCAAATACTTAAGAAGAAAAATATAAAAATCATTGCTCAAATTTGGGGTTCTGACCCTGAAAAGTATTATCGCTCGGCAAAATTAATTTCTGAAGAAATGGACTTCGACGGTATTGATATTAACATGGGTTGCCCTGTGAAAAAGATTGTCAAGCATATTTCATGCTCTCAACTCATCAAATATCCCGAATTGGCAAAGGAAATAATCGCAGCGACTAAGGAAGGTTCTTCGGTTCCTGTCAGCGTCAAAACGCGCACAGGTGTTGAACGCCATATCACTGAGGAATGGATGTCTCACCTGATTGAAGCTAAGCCCGCTTGCATTACATTGCATTGCCGAACTCAAAAAATGATGTCGGACTATCCTGCCGTATGGGCTGAAATGGGAAAAGCCATTGCAACTCTCAAAAAAAATGAGGCACAAATTCCGATTATCGGAAATGGCGATTTGCTATCTATTGATGACTGCCACCAAAAATTTGATGAATACAAAGCTGATGGATATATGATTGGCAGAGGGATTTTCAAGAATCCATGGATTTTCAACTCTCCACAAATAGAACGAACTCCTGAAGAGAAATTAGGTCTTTTGTGGAATCACGTCTCATTATTCTTGAAAACTTGGAAAGGGAGAAAGAACTTCCCGATTTTAAAAAGATTTTTCAAAATTTATACTTACGATTTTTACGGTGCATCGGAAATTAGGCAAAAACTAATGTTGACCGAAAGTAGCGAGGATGTGTATAAAATTCTGCAAGAAACAGGCTACGACTTTGAAAATCAATAAAGAAAATATTTGCTTCGGAGAAGCAAAAAATCTTCAACTCCGCGATTTGCAATTTTCAGCACCACGTCATCGGGCAAATTATTGAAAAGCGCATTGTATAAATCTTTTGTGCCCGTTACCTTGTGAAACATATCAATTCCGGCTCTTTTAGTCTCACTTTTGAACAAATCGGGATGAACTTCCCTTGCAGCCAAAACTAATTTCAATCCCCAAGTATAAGGTCGAAAATCTTGATTGGGGGCGAAACGTAATAAAACAGCCTCAATGCTCTTATTTGAATACATTCCATAAAATGGCTGAAACCTTGATTGCGACAAGTACAATCCTAACAAGTTTTCTTTTTCGAGAATTTTCAAAACTGCTTTGGGATTAAAACTTGGACTCCCAAAGTATTGAAAAGGCGATGTGGAGCCAATTCCGATGCTCATTAGCCCAATTTCGCCATAAATACCCAAACAAGCCAATCCTCTGACGGCATCCGGTGTTGGGACATGCGGCGAAGTCGGAAACCACATCAAACCTGTATCTTCCCATGCCATCCATCTTTGCCAGCCCGACATTCTGATGACCTGCAAATCGCATTTCAGTGCTTCATTGTTAGCTCCAATTCCCAACCAACCTTCTTCATTAATCATCAATGCTAATTCGCCGATTGTCAATCCATGAATATAAGGGATTTGCACCACTCCAACAAAAGATTCCATTCCTGGCTCGAGTACATTGCCATCCACAATCAATCCACCAATTGGGTTTGGGCGGTCAAGTACAATAAGCTGCTTACCGGATTGTGCTGCGGCTTTCATGGTTCGGTGCAATGAACTGATATATGTGTAAGAGCGAACTCCGATGTCTTGAATATCAACTACAATTGCATCGGCATGTCTCATCAAGCCTTTATCAGGCTCTTTTGTTGAACCGTAAATCGAATATATTTTAATTCCGTCAATTGTTTCTTCGCTTATTGATTGACCTGCCGGAACAGCAGTGTAGTAGCCGTGTTCAGGTGCTAAAACACCTAAGAATTCAAATTTGTTTGATTTCGAAAGTATTTCAAGAGTTGATTGCCCCTTTGAGTTACGTCCTGAGCTATTCGACAGCAATAATATCTTTTTGCCACTGATTGAAGCAAAAGATTCAGCTTGCAGAACGTCAATTCCGGGCAAAGTTGTTTGTTGGGACCATGCCACAACTGAATTTGATAGAAAAAGTAAAAAAATCAAAATTCGGAATTGACAATATATCATTTGCCATATCCCTTATTGATATAATTTTGTGCTTTTCTGTGGGAATCCTCATAATCCTTCATAGCAAGTACTTTGCGATAATATTGAAGTGCCAAGTCCCGTTTGCCTGTCACATCATAAATATTGCCGATATACAGATTTGAGTTTACTTGAAATCCCGATGATTCTTTATCGAGCACGACATTTCCCTCGTCAGATTTCAAAAAATATCTCAAGGCTTGGTCATAGCGACCTTTTTTCAGCAGCGCCAAACCAACGTAATACATTGCTTCGCGGGCAGTCAGATTGTCGTAACCGAATTTTTTGTCCATGCATTTTAGCAAAATTTCACGCCAAATCTTTTCATACTCATCTGTCAGACCTTTGCGTACTATTACTCTACCCAAATATCTGTGGAAATATGCATTTTGTGGGTATGCTTCGAATAATTCCTGAGCCATTGCATGTGCGAAATCATTATCTCGTTCGAATGAATAATAAATTTGTAGAAGCACAGTTTTTGCTTCGATATTCGCATACCGAGCATTCCTTGCGGCAGCACGTAATTGGTGCATGGCTAACAACTTATCGCCACGTGGTAAAAAAGCGAGCAGCGGTTTCAGCAGTGGGTATTTTTCGGGAACAGCTACCGCAAAGTAATTGTAAATACCCGTTCCAAGCATTATGTCATGGTTTTGAGGTGCAATTTTGTAACATTCGATTAACAAATTATACGCAGAGCTCCCATCTCTGGCAGCTTTTATCCATTCTTCTTTTTGAGCAAAATAGCGTCCACGAAAACCAATTGCACCGGCTTTGAAAAATAGTCCGTTCAAATTAGATGGATTTTCCTTCAACAATTTGTCACACATTGTTACTACTTGCGAAATCTTTCTTTCAAAATTTGCGTCATGCCGATTTGTTGACCTATCCAAAGTTATTCGCCACCATTCAACCATTGCATCAAGAAAATATCCCGCAGGATGCTCAGGGTATATATCCTTTACCTGTCTGAAGCATTCCTCAGCTTTGCTAAATTCGACATTATAAATGTATCCCGTACCCAGACGTACCAGACTATCAGCATCTGAACGCATGATTGACCATTGGGAAATCATTTGAGTGCTGCTCAATACAAAGATTGCGAGAATTACAATAAATTTCGTTTTCATAATTATTCAGATTTTATTTCATCAGTTTGATTTTAATACTGATTCCTTGTAACGACGCTTAAACAATTTCGATGTTACATATGGAGAAATTTTTCCATATTTTGCAATCGGATAAAAAATCATTAATAAGAATAAAGTGGTTACCAGTCCGCTTTCGGGACCAAAATGTCCACCCCAGAATATATTCTGAGGAACTTCGATTATAATTATCAATGATGCCTCAGGTTGGTATCCGCTTACACTTACTCCAAGAAACAGTGCTATACCTACATTCCAGAAATAATGAAAAGCAATGCTCATCCAAAGTGTTTTAGTTTTGAAGTACATAAATGAAAGCACTAATCCGGCTAAAGTTATATTTATTAACGACAATAAATCTATTCCGGGATTCAAGAGGTGCAGTGCTGCAAAGATTACTGAGCTAGTTAATGCTGCTCCGGCAAATCCGATTTTTTCAGAAAGCGATTGGAGAATTATCCCGCGCAGCATAATTTCCTCCATAAATGCCACAAAAACGTGATATATCAATATATATAAAATTGGGAAACCCATTTCCCCTATACTGACATCAAAAAAAATCAAAGATGTGATGGAAAAAATTATCACAAATGAAAGCACTAAGTTTAGAGCGAGTGCAATGTTATGGAAAGCAGTCCTATCAAAAGATAGCCCGAAAATCCAAAAATGTTTACCCGGTCGGCTCCATTCGATAAAACCGGAGATTGCAATCATGAAGATGGGGAAAATAACCAAATGCAATACGTCAAAACCGTGACTTGGACTCCCGAAATAGAAAGAGGCAGTCCAAAAAATTAAGACTGCCACCAAAAAAAAGGCAATTCTGTACCAAGGATGTACAAAAAGTGAAAATTTCGCAGACATTTTAGTTGTTTGAAGGGTCTGTGCCAGTCTGCTTTTTCAGTTCTTCTATATGACTAACGACTTTTTCGTACATTTTGTTCTCGACCTCTTCATGATACGAACCAACTAACATTAGGTTCAACTGAGGGCAATACGAAGCATAGTCTGTTTCGCCACGACGACGGATTAAAATTTCGTAATCGTTAATATTCAAACTGTTCGATATTAAATTTGACATTGTTTTTCCGAATTTGTGCAAATAAATAAAAATAAAGACTAAGATATAGAGAAATAATTTTTAATTTTGATATTTGTAATGATAAAAAATGCAAATTATAGATAACATACTATCGCTTAACAAAAAGAGAGGGACAAAATTCCTGCTCGATAAGCTCGTTTGGAAAATCACAGAATTCCTCAAAAACCGTTACAGGCGTCAACTTTACTCGGCAAAAGCTTCTTTTTCGGGGAAGGCAGTTGATGTGCAAAATCTAAATTATGATATTTTCAAAGATTTCGTCTCCAATTTTGAAAATAAAAAAAGCGATATACTCTTCAATGTTTGCGACCGAGTTCTTGAACATAGATTCGATATCTTAGGTCAATATGACATCAATTGCGGGCTTTATAATGAAAATTCTTTTCAAAGCCACAGAGAATTCATAAAAAAGCATGTCAATGAACAAAATCAAAAGCATTCGTTACTAATCTCGCGAAATTTGCCCGAAAGCTACAAACTAATTGATTGGCAACGTGATTTTGCTTCGGGATATAGATGGAACGAAATTTCTTGGCACAGAAAGATAAAATACGGTGCTATCGAAGGAGTTGATATCAAAGTGCCATGGGAAATAGGCAGGTTGCAATTTCTACCTTGGATGGCATTTGCAAGTCAAATATCGGGCGATTTGAAATATATCGAAGCTGCTGATAATATTGCGATTGACTTCATCATGTCAAATCCGCCATATTTCGGAACTCAGTGGATGACTGCTATGGATGCTGCTATCAGAGCCGTGAACATCTGTGCTTATTTAGCAATCAAAAAGCAGAATGGCGTAACAGTTTCCGAAAAAGATATTGTAATTTCAGCTACGCTTGAAGACCATTATAATTTCATACGCAAAAATTTGGAATGGTCAGGTGGAATGAGGGGCAATCATTACTTCGCCGGAATTTGCGGTCTAATAATCTTGTCATCATTTTTGGGTGCATCAGATAAAAAAATCAGAACTTTGCGTTTTGCTTTGAATATGTTGTCTGAAGAAATCTTGTACCAATTTGGTTCCGACGGCGGAAACTTCGAAGCATCTTTGCCATACCATTTTTTCGTGTTGGAAATGCTTTTCACCTCATTATCAGCAATCGAAAATATTGGCGAAAATAGATTGAATTGGTTGAATATGCTTATCAATTCTGACGATAGTTTTGCTATTGATGGCAATCGAATTATTTTCTCCGATGAAGTGATGAACAGAATCCAAGCTATAAAGAAATTTTCAGCTGCAACTTCTCTTGATGATGGGCGATACCCAAAAATTGGAGATGATGATTCAGGGTTTTTCCTCAGAACAAATCCGCCTTTCATATATTCCAAGAAAGACAATATAATTACTAAAGACTTACGCTATTTAGGTGAGATGATTTATAGGGGAAATAGTGCATATAGATTTGATGATTTCGGGCTGTATGTAATCAATCAAAATCAATTTAAGCTGTATTTCCGATGTGGCAGTTTAGGGCAAAATGGAAAGGGCGGTCACGCCCATAATGACCAACTCAGCTTTTGTCTTTTTGTGCATGGACGAGAAATTTTCACCGACCCGGGCACATTCAATTACACCGCTTATCCCGAATTACGCAATTTGTTCCGCTCTACGGCAATGCATAATGTATTGCAAGATATCAATATGGAACAAAACCCATTGCCGGAAGCCTCGGGTGGGAATTTGTTTTGGTTGGAAGATTTAACAAAATCGCAAATGCTGAAATTCAATATTGACGCAATCGAAGCCGTGCATTACGGTTATGGGCTGCCTGTAAAACGAGCTATAAAAATCACAGATGATGCAATCGATGCCATTGATAGTTACGAACTCAATGCGGTAAAATACATCAATTTCCATCTTTTCCCGGAATTGAATGCTAAAATAATCAACGAAAATCTTATAAAAATCGAAATTGAAGAATGCTCTATTTGGCTCAAATCCGATGACGGAAAATTCCAAATTATCGAATATGACTATGCTACTGAATACGGAAAAAAAGTAAAAGCAGACAAAATCGTTTTAACAAGCTATGAAACTAACATTCACTGGCAAATAAGTATAAATGAAAATAATTGACAGATACATAATTAAGCAATTCATATTTACATTTATTTTTGCTCAAGCTGCATTGAGCATGATATTTGTGGTTATTGATTTGATGAGCAACCTCGATAAATTCCTCGACCAAAATGCGACTGTTGAGATTATTGTTCGCTATTATTTTTACTTTATGCCCGAAATTCTAAAAATGCTTACTCCGATAGCTTCGCTTCTATCTACGCTATTTACTATGGGACGGATGTCCACTTTGAATGAAATCACGGCATTGAAGTCAGGAGGCGTAAGTTTGTACCGAATTATGTTGCCTTTTGTCACAATGGCGATTCTCATCAGTTTCGCTCATTTGTACTTCAACGGCTGGGTTGTCCCCGAATCCAACAAACTTAAGCACGACATTTCGAATAAATATTTTTCGATGTCGAATAGTAATGCACCAATTTACAATCTCTATTTCCGAGAAGGTCCTACAGTAAATTTACTGATGCAACATTATGATTCGGATATCAAATCCGGCAGTCGAATTGCAATTGAATATTTTACGGACGAGAATTCTCCAAGATTGACCCGACGCATCGAATCGAATCTCATAGAGTGGAATGATGAAAAGCAAATTTGGATGATGAGGCAAGTAATTGAGCGCATTTACAGCGGAAATAACGTCAATACAATCAGACATGATTCGCTTGAAATGCTTTTAAACATAACTGACAGCAAAATTGCAAAGCTGAAAAAATCTCCGGATGAGATGAATTTTGACGAATTAGCCGAGTTTATAGAAATTTTACAAAGTGGGGGCAGAAATGTCAGAGAATTGCAAATTGATTATCATGGTCAATATGCCTTTCCGTTTGCAAATTTCATTGTAATACTTTTTGGCGTACCTTTTGCTTCTGTTAGACGTAAAGGTGGTATTGCTATACAAATTGGTGCAGCTTTGGTAATTTCATTTTTCTATATCATTTTTCTGAAAGTAAGCCAACCTTTGGCACAAACTATGGATATTCAGCCAATAGTAGCAGGTTGGATGGCAAATATGATATTTTTCGTTGCCGGAATTATCGTAATTTTGAAAACAAAAACCTAAATTGAGGGTTCGCAAAGATGGAAAAAATTGATTCGTTGATGTCTTTACAAGGTCGTTCCTTGCTGAGAAGTATATATCATGAACTTAGATATGAAAAGCAATCCGGCTCTTTGGCTATACTTCTCACTTTATGGAAAATCTGTGTCTTCGAACGTGATTTGCACAAATATATCAAACGTGAAGTACAAATTACATATGTTTTAGGCTTTTGGCGCGGAACCATGCTATGGATGCAGGAAGTTGTTAATCGCTACTTTTTCGCTGTTATCAATTCTTTTGTTTATTTCGGAGCTGCAATTTTACTTGTGCTAATAGGCTTAAGGCGATTCAGCGATTTGTTGACTGACGAAATGGTTATCGCAGGTGTGATTTTCGAAGCGGCTATGCTTGCGACAATGTTTATAGTAATGCTCTTTACTCCAGATGACGAACAAGAACAATACGATACCCACGGGAATAATTCTGACTCTGAGATGTTGATGGACGAAGTGGGGGAGATTTCCGTAGATTTCGCAAGTGCTGTCGTCCAGTTAGAAGAAATTTCTGAAACAATGAAAGCATTTGTAGCCAATCAAGGACTGATTTTATCGAGATTGGAATCGCTAAATCAAAGTTATGCCGATATGTCCAACCCCAATCCAAAAATGATTGGCATCATGGAAAAAACCAATGCCGAACTGCAAAATCTCCAACAAAATATCGAGACTCTCAATAAGGCTGCTGAAGCTATCAAAAGAGCCGAAATCGAAGCTGCTGTCCGTAAAGAACTTGAGCGAATTATGCAATCGAGGATTTAGACCTGATGATGTATAATCGAAAAAAGAGAGTGATTGAAATCTATTTCGTGCTGTATTTAGCCGCTCTGATTCTTTTGATTCCACAAAGCAAGAAGGAAGAGGAAGAAAACGGCAAAATCTTGGCTGATAATAGAATATTCCAATTGCCTTTCAATCTAAAAGCCGAGAAAAATGCTCTAAATACTTTGCTGACATTTGATTCGACCGGTATGAAAATCGTTAGCGCCGATACGGTAAATACAATTTATTTCACCGGAAACGTAAAAAATGTCAAATTTGAATTTGAAATCGAAGACCAATCTATCAACCGCAAAATCAATCTGATGGACGAAAAATCCGGAAATACTCGCTATTTCAGAGTTTCGGAGGATTTGGAGAATCAAAATGCCAAATTTATGTGGCATCCGGTGATGAACGAATTGAAAAATAACACATATGTTGTGAACGTTGAAGCCACTGCTGTCAGCAATGACCCTGAAACTTTAGGTACTGTAGTCAAAGATAATATAAGATTCATTTTGAATTACCAAGTTGTATATGATTTTGAAGGTGCTGCGGTAGCATTAGAAATGGCTGGAGTAAACGAAAATCGTATAGATACTGTAGTCATAAGTGCTGAAGGTGATAGCCGGACGCTCTTTTCTCCAAATGTTATCCTCACTCCGACTGACGACATCGTCCGAAGTATTGCATATACAAAATGGCGAAATGAGATTTTTGTATTTGGATTGGATTTGAATAGTGACCTACGTCGTCAGCCGATTATCGAAATATCACACTTACCTGATAAGTCAAACAAAGGAACGGCGAAAATTGTAGGATTTACGAATAATACTATTGTTGTGGAAGGTGATACTCCCGAATTTGGCTCTATCAAGGTGAAATTGAATATAATTCGACATGCTGACGGGAAGGAGCTTTCAAGGGAATTTAGAGTGATTGCGGAGCTTCTCGACGACCCGATATATTCGGAGATTATGTATCCCGATGTGAAGTTTACTATCGAGCCAAATCTCCCGATGTTGAGCAATCGCGAAAATGTCACAAAGTTGATGAATTCAGAGGGTAGAGCAGTTCACGTTTCCGAGAATAATATGCCTTTTACGTTTACGCCAACTACGGCTGATATTGACAAGGAATACACAATTGAAAGATATGTGAACGATAAAATTATTGGGAAGAAATTCAAAATATCGGTAAAAGATTTTCCTGAGCCGGAGATTCAAAGGATTGCACGATTTGAAAAAAACAAAGTGCGAGTGTTTACTAATTCTTACGGTTTGCACCAAGGGTCTGAAAATTATATCAAAAGCATCGAAATCACCGAAGGCAATGCTGTGGTTCGCGAGATTATTGGTGCACAAAATATCAGCAAAGATAAGCAAATCATAACGAAGCAAGTATTCGAGATTGTCCCTCGAGACGATTCCAAACCATTTTCGTTCAAAATTCGTGCAATCGCACAAAACAACAAGAAGTCTAAAATCGTCTCATACCCTGATAATTAACTATAATCTAAAAATATGTTGTCAGATTTGTAACCAATTTTCGATTAATAACGTATAATTGATGTTATGAAAACAGAAAAGGGAGTTTTTGAATGATTTTCATTCGCTTAGTAGCTTTTACCTTATTATTTTGGACAATCACAATCCAAAGCCAAGACTTTGGTACAAAAAGTAAAAGAGTTTTTAGTCTTCAAGAGAGTATTGACATAGCTGTTATCAACAACTATGATTTGATGGTCAACCGCCAACAAGTCGCTACTGCAAGCGCTGACTTGACAAATGCTTTCGGGAATTATTTGCCAAGGTTTGATTTCAATACAGGCTATTCGCGCATTTTAAATCCTGATGCAACCAGGTCAGTAAACTTTGAAGGTGTAGTATTTGAAATACCCGGCACAAGTCCCGATTCATATTTTATGAACGCACAATTATCTCTGCCACTTTTTGACGGATTTTCTCGTGAAGCAAATTACGCACGAGCCCAAAATAATCTCAGCTCCTCAAATTTCAGTAATGAGTTCTCAATTATCAGTGTCAAACAAATGGTATATACTCAATATGTCGAGGTAATCAAAAATTCCAAAATTGTTGAAATTAGGAACGAAAACCTGCAACAGTCCAAATTTGAATTGACGCGTTTGCAGGCAATGCACGAATCAGGAACAATTGCAATTACAGACTTGTATGCCCAAGAAGCCGACATAGGAAATAAAGAAATCGAATTAATCAACTCCGAAAGTAATTTCAATAAATCTCGTGCTACCCTTTTAATTATGATGGGTATGAATCCAGATATGGATGCCTCATTTTTAGAATCAAGTTTGCCCTCGGATATTGCCGAAATTGATGTGACAGATTTCCGTAAAGAAATTGGTTCATTCGGGGCTGCCGTCAATAAAGCATTGACGGAAAGACTTGATTTGAAAGCTTTTGAACATTCTTTAGAAGCGTCCGAAGCACGCTTGAAAAATTCAGTCGGTCAGTATTACCCTTCGTTGATTGCTACCGGTGGATGGCGATGGAATCATACGGAATTCAACGAATTGGCTGAAAGAGGACGTTCATTTTTGGGATTGACACTTAATTTCCCGGTTTTCAGTAATTTTTCGACTAATTTGCAAGTGCAAACCTCCAAGCTGCAACATGTCCAATCCGAAGTTCAATACTTGAAGAAAGAACAGGAAGTCCGACAATCGGTACAAAATTCTTTTTTGAATCTGGAAGCTGCTGAAAAGCAAATTGAAGTGTCTCGCAGAGCATTATTTGCATCCGAGAAAAATTACGAAAGTGTAAACGAACGTTACAAAGCCGGAGATTTGGGGATTTTTGAGTTGACAATTTCTAACGCCCAGATGATTACTGCTCAAATCAACAGAATAAATGCAGTTTTCAGTTATTTACAAGCAAGAAACGAAGTGATGTTTGCAATTGGTTTAATCAAATAATTAGGAGTTACTATGTCTGACAGTTCTACACCAAATCAATCAAATTACGAGCAATATGCCCAATATATGCCCGATTATGCTTACGTCAACCCATATTATAACAGAGTGGGATTCGGCAAAAGGTTTTTGGCATATTTTATTGATAATTTCATCATTGCCTTACTTGTTATGCTTTATATGATTTTATCGGGTACATTGACAGAAATCATGTCCATGGCGACTTCAAATACAGTCGAAATATTAGATTTGTTCGAGCACGCTGCAAAAATTGAACTTCCCGGAACTATTATTGGGCTGATTTATTTCTCTACCGAACTTTTCTTTGCATTTTCCTTAGGAAAATTAACACTGGGAATAAGAATTGGCAGCGAAAGTGCTGAAAATGCACAATTCAGCTCATTGGCGATAAGATATATTGTTAAAAATATTTCAAATGTTGTATCAATTGCAGCAGCGATTACAGGTTTCTTTTTATTTGGTATTTTGGGTTCTTTGCTTGGTTTCCTTGTTATAATTGGTTGCTTTTTTGTTTTGGGACAAAAACGTCAAGCCTTTCAAGACATGTTAGCAAAAACTGCAGTATTTATGAAAGATGATATTAAACAGAATTAACGGATAATTAAAATGGCTAAGAAAAGTAAAAAGAAATTTTGGATTATATTAATTGTTTCAATCGTAGTATTGGCTCTGATTGGGTTTATGATATTTCAACCCAAAGACCATCGAGTCAGTGTAACTACCAGCAAAGTTGACACGCGGACGATTACGCAAACGGTTTCGGCAATTGGGAAAATTCAGCCGGAAATGCAAGTCAAAATTTCATCGCAAACATCAGGTGAAATCATATTCCTGGGTGTGAAAGAAGGCGATACTGTAAAACAAAATCAATTGCTTGTCCGAATCAAACCCGATATAGTCGAGGCACAACTCAAGCAAGCACAAGCTACAGCCGAAGCTGCAAAGATGGAAATCGGAGCTCGTGAAGCCGAAAAAGACCGTGCTGCCGCCGATTTCAAACGAATCCAAGATTTATTTAAAAAGGAATTCGCATCAAAGAAAGATTTTGATGCTGCCGAAGCTGCTTTCAATGGTGCATCTTCATCATATAAAGCTGCTTTAGCAAGGTATCAATCAGCATTAGCACAGCTTAGTCAAGTTGAGCGTGATAAAGATAGAACTTCTATATATTCGCCAATTGCCGGAGTGGTCACAACTCTTGGTGTTGAGCTTGGTGAAAAAGTTGTCGGAACGGGGATGATGCAAGGTACCGAATTGATGCAAGTTTCAGATTTGTCAATTATGAATGCTCTCGTAAACGTTGACGAGAATGACATAGTATTGGTTGCAATCGGCGATACTGCTCATGTGGAAGTTGATGCTATTTCCGATATGAAACTACGCGGTATTGTAATCGAAATTGGTCATTCAGCTATTACGAGTCAACTTGGTTCGCAAGACCAAGTCGTCAATTTCCAAATCAAAGTTCGATTAATTGACAATGAGTACCGTTTGCGTCCCGGAATGAGTTGCAATGTAGAAATTCAAACCGAAACAAGACATAATGTATTGGCAGTGCCCTTGCAAGCCGTGACTGTCCGAGATGCAAGCCTCAACCCAACAGGCAATTCAGAAAGGAATGACGGCTCTGCACTGGCTGCAGGATTGAAAATAGTTCGTCCTCCGTCAGTTGTATTTCTGAGCAAAGGTGGCAAAGCTGTCTTAACACCCGTTAAAACAGGCATCAGCGACAAAGGCTTCATCGAAGTAATGGAAGGATTGCAATCCGGTGATGAAATCATATCGGGAAGTTTTGTAGCAGTAAGCAAGGAACTCAATGATGGTATGGAAATCAAGATTGATTCTGCGATGCAACGTAAATTAATTAAAAAATAACGAGAAATTCTGATGAACGACAAAAAATTGATTATTGATATTGAAAATATTTCCAAATTGTATGATATGGGTGTTGAAACTGTTTATGCTCTGAGAGATATTACACTTCAAATCCACGAAAACGAATACGTTGCAATCATGGGACCATCAGGCTCGGGGAAATCTACGCTAATGAATATTCTCGGTTGTTTGGATACGCCTACCGGTGGCAAATATATGTTCGGTGGAGAAGATGTCAGCGTAATGGATGATGATGATTTGGCTGATATTCGCAATCGTAAAATTGGCTTCGTATTCCAAACATTCAATCTTTTGGCTCGTGCTACTGCTATTAAGAATGTGGAGTTACCGCTCGTTTATTCAGGGCGACCAAGCAGTCAGAGACACGAAACTGCCAAAAAAGCTCTGATTGATGTCGGTTTGGGAGATAGAATCACACACAAACCTAACGAACTTTCGGGTGGACAAAGGCAACGCGTTGCCATTGCTCGTGCTTTGGTAACTAATCCTTCGATAATATTAGCTGATGAACCTACAGGAAATCTTGATTCCAAAACCGGCGAAGAAATTATCGCACTTTTCCGTGATTTATGGCATAAAGGGAATACAATTATTTTGGTGACTCATGAAGAAGAAATCGCTCGCCATGCTAACAGAATCATTCGTCTCCGCGACGGATTGATTGAAAGAGATGAGCTAAATCAAAAAGCCGGTTAAATAATCTCATGACAATCGTAGAATTTAAGGAAACAATCGTAATTGCTATTGATGCGATGAAAGGCAACAAACTTAGGTCTTTGTTGGCATCGCTGGGCGTTGTGATTGGTATTTCCACTGTTATTTTGATGGGTTGGGTGTTGACCGGATTACAAACTGCTATGGACGAAACTTTCCGAATGATTGGGGTTGATATTTTGTATATTGACAAATGGGATTGGGCAGGTGGTAAAAACTGGAAGTTAGTACGTCAGCGCAAGGACATCACTTTCGAACAAGCCAACCTCATGATGGATAGATTAAATAATGCTGAACTCATTTTCCCGACTGCAAGAGATTGGGGTGGCAATATAAAGTATGAAAATTTAGTTTTTAACGGTATCACAATTATCGGGACAACTTCCAATCACGGTTTGACATCTGCAGGAGAAACAATCGAAGGAAGATATTTTACTCCTTTTGAAGAATCAATTCATTCCAAAGTCGTGGTTCTCGGTCATAAAGTATTTTCAACGATTTTTCCTGATGGGAACGCTCTGAATCAGACCATCAAAATAAATGGACATAAGTTTCTGGTAATCGGTGTGATTCGAAAGCAAGGCACTATGTTTTTTGATTTTATTGACAATCAAGTTTTCATTCCTGTTGGTTCTTTTGTAGCTATGTACGGAAGGCATCATCGTTCAATTTCGATTGGTATTAAAGCCGGGTCTGAAGATAGGCTCGATGAAGTCAGGGAAGAGGCGAGAGGCATAATGCGTTCAATCAGAAACGTAAGCCCCGAAGCTGAAGATGATTTTTCCATAAACGAAACAAAAGCCTTTGAAAATCAAGTTGCAACTTTGAAATTATACGTTTGGGGAATTGGTATCGGAATGACAATTTTATCATTCATCGTCGGAATAATAGGGATAATGAACATTATGTTTGTTTCAGTTACCGAACGAACGAAAGAAATAGGTATCCGAATGGCAATCGGAGCAAAACGTCGCTCAATTTTATTCCAATTTATTGTCGAATCTTCAACTTTATGTTTCATTGGGGCAATTATTTCACTAATACTTTGCTCGGGCATTACATTTGCAGTAGCCACAATTCTGCCTCAATTCGTTGAAGAAGCCGGATTTTTGACACCATATTTGCCATTTCAATTGCTAGTAATTGCATCAATTGTATCAATTTTCGTAGGAATACTTTCGGGCATTATTCCGGCAATTAGAGCTTCCAAACTGAATCCAATAGATGCTTTGAGGTTCGAATAATGATAGTTTTTGAAAGTATATCAATAGCAATTGATTCGATTAGATTGAATAAATTAAGAGCTTTCTTAACATTGTTAAGTATTTGTATTGGCGTTTTTGCTATTATAGTAGCAATTACACTTGTCAAATCAATTAATAATACCGTTACTACTCAAATGGCTGAACTTGGAGAAAATACTTTTTCTATATATAGAATGCCTAAAATCCAATTTGGCGCTCATACTTGGAGAAAGTATGCTGGGAGAAAGCGAATAATTTATTCACAAGTGCAAGATTTTAAGAAAAATATGATGCTTGCCTCTTCGGTAAGTGCCATGAGTACATCTTCAAATCACACTCTCAAAACATCAATATCTGAAACTAATCCCGATGTCTCTTTAATCGGTACTGATGCAAGCTATTTCGAGACAAATAATATAAGTATTGCCGATGGCAGAGCATTTATAGATGACGATATCACTTTCAACCGAAACGTTACTATAATCGGTAATGATGTAGTGCAGTTGGTCTTTCCAAATTCCGACCCAATTGGCAAAGATATTATTATCGGTAAACAAATTTACAGCGTTATTGGCATACTCGAGACAAAGGGGGCAGTTCTTGGACGGAGCCAGGATAATGTTGCTATCATACCCATAACTCAGTTTTTGAAATATTATTCTACAAGATGGGAAGAATCGCTGACAATCAATGTCAAAGCTACGTCTCGCGACATGTTGATGCCGACAATTGACGAAGCAATAGGGATTTTGCGTGGTCTTCGGGAGGACCAACCCTGGGAATTGAGTTCATTCGAACTTGAAACAAATGAAACAATAGCACTGCAATTTGCGGGTCTAACAGGCTATTTGTCCTTGTTTGGCTTCATTACAGGCTTTATCGCATTATTTGCTGCCGGTATTGGCATCATGAATATCATGCTCGTCACAATTAAAGAACGCACGAGAGAAATTGGCATCCGAAAAGCTGTTGGTGCAAAAAAAAGTTGGATTATGAGCCAATTCATTATCGAAACAATCACTCTTTGCCAGTTTGGTGGCGTTCTCGGCATTATTCTCGGTCTGTCATTGTCATATTTATTTGGCAATTTGCTCGGGCTTACTTTGGTAGTGCCTTTTGATTGGATTCTGTACAGTCTGATAATTTGCACTTTTCTGGGTTTGATTTTCGGTGCTTATCCGGCATGGAAAGCTGCGAATTTAGACCCGATTGAAGCACTTCGCTACGAATAAATCGCTTTTTTAAATATTTCACTCCAATTTACGTAACTATCAATTTATAATTTGAATAAAATTGAATGAACGATAAATCTAAATTGGCGGAGCGTCGCTCGTGGTATATGTACGATTTTGCAGTTTCGGCATTTACTACTACGGTGATAACGGTATTTTTGGGTCCCTATCTGACCACAATTGCGAAAAATGCAGCAAACGCTGATGGTTTTTTGGATATTTTCGGAATTCCAATTTATCATGGTTCATTTTTCACCTACTGCGTTTCACTTTCCGTAATCCTTCAAGTTTTCCTGCTTCCGGTTCTCGGCGCAATTGCCGATACAAGCAATTATAAAAAGAAACTCCTCATTATCTCTGCCTATTTGGGAAGTATTGCAGCAATGTTGCTTTATTTTCTGGATGATACTAATTATCTGTACGGTGGTGTTCTTCTAATAATTTCAAATGTTGCTTTCGGCGCTTCCATGATTTTTTACAATGCTTTTTTGAATGACATTGCCACCGAAGACGAACGCGACAAAGTCTCATCATTAGGCTTTGCGTGGGGATATATTGGTGGGGGAATTTTGCTTGCAATCAACTTGGTTTTGGTTATGCAAGCGGAAAATTTTGGTCTTACAATGGGTCATGCCGTCCGAATATCATTAGCATCAGCCGGACTTTGGTGGGCTATTTTCACAATTTTTCCGGCAATTCATCTTAAAGTTCGCGTCCGAAAAGCTCTGCCGAAAGATGCAAATATCGTTAGCTATGGCTTCAAAGCAATTATTCAAACTATCAAAGACGCCCGAAAATATCCAAAAACACTTCTGTTTTTGTTGGCATACTTGATTTACAATGACGGAGTCCAAGCTGTGATTGTAGTTTCGTCGCAATTTGGGCAAGAGGAATTGGGCTTAGATATTTCTACGCTGACTACTGTGATTTTGATGGTGCAATTTGTAGCATTCTTTGGAGCTGTATTTTTCAACAAGTTAGCTGAATGGTTTGATAGTAAAAAAGCATTATTATTGAGTTTGCTTATTTGGATTGGGATAGTCGTTTATGCTTATATGTTCTTAAATTCAACGCTCGGATTCTACATCTTAGGAGCTGTTATTGCAATCGTATTGGGTGGTACTCAAGCTTTGAGCCGTTCATTGTTCTCGCTGTTAATTCCGAAAGGCAAAGAAGCCGAATACTTCAGCTTATATGAAATCAGCGAGCGGGGCACAAGTTGGATTGGTCCTTTGGTCTTCGGTTTATCATTGCAATTTACGGGCTCGTACAGAATTGCCATTTTTTCATTGGGAATATTCTTTGTATTTGGGGCATTATTATTGCTTAGAATAAACATGAAAAAAGCAATCTTAGAGTCCGGAAATCAATTGCCGGCTAACTTAATGAGAAATTGATGCAAATTCAACATCATATTTGGAAGATATTCTGGACTGCAGCCGATAAAGCAATATTTATACTCTATGGTCTCGTATATCTTGTCCAAGCCTCAATCATGGACCCTTCTGAGTTGGGTTTGTTTGCGTTATTCATTGCTCTCAATATTTGGATTTTCGTCCTGAGCGATTCTTTTGCTTTGCAATTGTTGATTCAATTCGGTTTCGATGAATCCAATAAAAGGAAAGTAAATTCAGTTGTGATATTACTTCATGTGATTGTTGTAATTGGTTTATCTTTATCGGTTTACATTGTTACGCATCTTTTGTCCTTTGAGATGACAGAATCTCGAATCCTCGAAATTGGCTCTTATTTGCCATTACTTGGATTGCTAATGATTCCACGAACATTTGCCCAAAAGTTGATGCTAAAAGAGCATCAAACCTTCAAAATATTCATTAGTGATGTTGCTTTTTTCGCCGTGATGGCTTATTTCATACTTTACGCCAAAATCAATCAATTGCCATGGGATTTTTACGATGCAACAGATGCATATTTCTATGGCGCCGGAGCGAGTTCTTTGATTAGTGTGGCAATGGTATGGAGGGAATTAAAATTTGATTTTTCGGGTCAAGTGACAATAAGAGAAATGCTGAGATTTAGCTTCCCAATCACTTTAACCAACTTATTAAATACTATTCCTAAGCAATTGGATTTATTTATAGTTAAACTATTCTTCGATTTGCATTATGTCGGCTTATACCAAACTGCTAAAACGCTTTTTAGATTTTTCGAAGAAGGTATGAATGGAATTAATGGCTTGGTCTATCCGGCTGCAGTCAGGTTTATGAAGTCTCAAGATTTGGCATCATTCAAACAATTGTTAGTAAAATCTGTTTCTTTTACATTTCTTACCTTTGTAACACTTGCATTTTTATTTCTGACCGGGATTGCCGATGTTTTCATAGAGTGGTTCTTAACCGAAAAATATTCGCTGTCGCTCGGATTATTTAAAGTCATGCTATTTACAGCGCTGCTATTGCCCTTTTCAATATTCTATTTTTTGGTTGTTGCGACCGGCAAAATAAATATATTGCTCAAGAATACAAGCATATCTATTGTCATTAGCTTAGTAACTTATACTGTGATTGGATTATTGGGGATAGGAATGTTAATGCCACTTGGATATTTTGCTTATCTAGCATCTATGACAATACTAAATTACAAGCTGCTTAAAAACTCATCATATGTAGAATTCAAAAGTTCCGACTTATTTCAGGGAATCAAAGACATCAAAAGTTACTTGCAAAATCGCTCTAAAAGTTGAATTCAATAAATTAATCTGCTTTTAAGATTGGCAAATTAACTTTAAACGAAGTACCTTGACTTTGCGAACTTTTGACTGTAATTTGTCCGTTTAACTTTTTGACCGATTCATTGACAACGGATAAACCTAATCCTGTTCCGGGAGTAATGCCGACATTTTTTGCTCTAAAGAACATGTCGAAAATATGATTCAATTCTTCATGAGGTATCCCAATCCCAAAATCTCTGACTTCACAAAGAATTGCATTATCACTAATGGCAGCTTTGATAATAATTTCAGAATTTTGAGGAGAATATTTTATGGCATTTATGATTAGATTATTAAATATATGCCATAAAAGTTTTGAATCACTCAAAATAAAATCAATATCCTTGGAAATTGAGAGGTTAAATTTGTGTTTTGTCGTGAAGGTTTGCTTGATGTCTTTAATCAAATTATCGAAAAAGTTTTGCAAGTTTACTTCTTGCAAATTCAAATCCAATTTATCGGCTTCGCTTTTGCCTATAAATACTGTATTGTCGAGCAAGGCAGTAAGACTATCAACGGAATAAATGATTTTTTCGATTTGCTTTTTAATTTGTTCTACGGTAAATCTTTCATAATATGAATCAATCAATTGCGAAGAAGTTCTGATGACAGTCAGCGGAGTTCGAAATTCATGAGAAACCATATTGACAAATCTCATTTTCATCTCGCCTAATTCTTTTTCTTTCATGAACAATCTTCTAAGTTCCTGTTCAATTGTTTCTCGTTCTGAAATTTCGAGTTTTAATTTTGTAACAAGAATTTGTAAATCCTCAGTTCTCTCGCTAACTTTTAATTCAAGAATTTCATTTGCATTTTTAAGTGTTTCCTCAAGTTCTTTTCTGGTGCTAATGTCAACAAAACTTTCAATGATAATGTCTCTAAGTCCGGATTTTATTTGAGTAGCAGTTCTGAGAATCGGGATTTTATAATTATTTCTATTCAATAAAAATGACTCAAACATTCCTGATTGTTTCGAAATCTTATTCTCATCATGAATAAATTCAGGGTTTTCGGGCAAAAAATCGGCTACAAGTCTATTTGAAAGAAGCAATTCATCAAGCCCGATTAAATCTTGCGCAATTGGATTTGCTTGAATGATTTTTTTATTATGATTATCTACAATTAAAATACCGGTCAAAACTGAATCAATGACAGTGCGTAACTCTCGTTGGCTTTGTTTCAGGTCAATTGTACGAGCATGAACCTTTTGTTCCAATATTGCTTTGCTGACTTCCAAATCACGATAAGTTTGCAATGTCTGTATGTCCGAAGCAAACATACTGACAAATAAAATATTGAACCTGTACAAAATCTGGTTAATATCTGCAATTGGTTTGCTAGTTTGAATTAGAATTAATCCGTTAATTGTGCGTGAAGTTTTGAGTGGAATTAACAATAAATTGCCTGCAAAGCTGAAATTATCGCCCAAATCATGTTCCAAAAGTGTGCCTGTGCTTAAGACCTCTCCTACAACACCTGTTTCAATTACGTGGTCAGCAATCTTTCTGAAAAGATTCTCCGACGATGCAGGGTTTGAAATTTTAAAATTCAGCGAAAAATCAGATGATGAAACTAAAAATAAGGCGACAGATTGAGCGTAAGGTAGCTGTAGGAATACTTTAATACCTTCGTTTAGAATTTCATGTACAGTTGATGATTGTGATTTAAAATCTATATATTCCTCGATTGAAATAAAAAAATCCTTCCAATCTGAATTCAATTCATTGTCAATTTTTTTGTTTGTCATTCTTTATGCCTTAAGTTTAATAGAAGACTTAACGACTCATTAAATTCCATCGTAATATATTTGTAGTGATTAGTGAAAAAATGTTCCGGTAAATTCAATTTATTCCAAATTTCAATATTTGGTTGTGGAACTATACTTTCGCAAGAATATCCCATTCCGTACATATTTGCAACAATATTGGCAATATGAACAGTACCGACAAGGTGGTCAAAAGTATTATCAACCATACCTGAAGTGTGGTAGCGAATTGCATTTTTTATGGAGTTAGGTAGTCGCCATTTTTCAGTCAACATTTCTCCAATGACTGTATGCGTGATACCTAACAAATTTGTCTCAGCTTCTCTGATAGTAACTTTATTGTTGATTGAATACTCCATTACTTGAGCGTATTCAGCAGGAATCATCTTCAGGAAAACCAATTTTCCAAGGTCATGTAATATGCCCGACAAAAAGTAGTTTTCTAAATTTCTTATGCCTGTTGATTTCCCAATTTGTCGGGTTATGATACCTACACCAATCGAATGTTTCCACAAATCAACAGGGTTAATATCGCTTCGCGAATTAATTGAGTTGAAAAGCTTTATGATAGTCAATGCTGTTACGATGTTTTTTACTTCGTCAAAGCCAATATAAAGAATCGCTTGAGATACTGTATTAATTCTACCTTGCAATCCGTAAATTGCAGAGTTCGCAACTTTGAGCAATTTCGATGAAGATGCTTGGTCTTGAGTAAGGAGATGAGCAAGTTCGATGGATGTTGTGCGAGGGTTCTGCATCAAATCCATTAGAGTTGAATAAATTGTTGGTAACGTCGGGAATTCACGCACCCTGTTTATCAATTCATTGCTATTTATCAATCTTGGGGACATCCTTACTCGTAAAATTCGTTTGCTGAAACATAAATTGCAGACTGTAACAAGTCTAATTCAATATTATTTCTTGGTTTCCAAAGCATTCTCTTCTCTAATTTACCTTTGCAAACATCTAATATTTCGTCACTAAACTCTATTTCATTATCCGAATCTTCAGATTTGATTGAAATCAACTTAATGTTCCATGTTCGTAAAATTCTGAGTTTTTGCGGATTCAATGTTGCACCCACAGCCAATAAGGTCTGATTGAAATTATTCAAAATTGGTTCAGCAAGTACCATTCCATCTTGAGCTTCTTCCAATTTTACCATTTTCCGCATTTTTACCTCAAACTTTCTACGAATTTAATCTTTTTTCTCGTATCTACATCATCAAAAAGAAATTTTAATGGTGTGACTGAGACAAAATTGTCTTCAATTGCCGTATCATCGGTCTCTTTATCATGGTCTGATGTAATATAATCGCCGGCAAACCAAAAATATTCGTTCCCAAATGGGTCTTCTCTTCTTTCAAACCAATCATTCCAATAGGATTTTGCTAATTTGGTGACGCGGATTCCTTTTATAGAGCTAGCTTCGATTGCCGGAATATTCACATTGAGGAGTATTTTAGTATCCCAACTTCGTGAAATTACGCTTTCTATGATTTTGATTGCATATTCTTCCGCTGCAATCATATCAACATTTAAGCTGTGAGAAGAGACTGAGAAAGCTATGGAATTTATTCCTGCCATAACGCCTTCGACTGCAGCGGCAACTGTGCCCGAATACATCACATTGATAGAAGTGTTTTTGCCGTGGTTGATACCTGATAGTATCAAATCAGGCTTAATTTCGAGTAGGGTAGTGAGTGCTATTTTGACGCAATCTGCCGGGGTTCCGTCAACTGCATAACCGAAAAATTCCCGATTTTTATAATGCTTCTGCACTTTCAGAGGGCGATTGATAGTCAGAGCGCTACTTACTGCACTTTGTTGCCTGTCAGGTGCGAATACTGTAACTTTGCCGAATTTGCTTGCTGCACGTGCTAATACTTCTAAACCCGGTGAATTGATTCCGTCATCGTTTGTAACTAAAATATTGAGTTCTTTTTCCAATTTTCATCTATTTGATTAATCTAGTAATGTCATTAAATAAGACAAATGCCATAAATAGCAACAAAATAATAATGCCGCCTTGTTGGAATGCCATTTTTACTTTTGTTGAGACTTCGCGTCTTGTGATACCTTCTATCAGAACGAATATAATATGACCGCCGTCTAAAGCCGGGAATGGTAAAATATTCATGAATGCTAATGAAATCGAAAGCAGTGCCAAAAATCGTAAGAAGCTCTCAATTCCCCGATCGGCTTGCTCGCCTGCCATATCCATTATCATTACCGGTCCTGCGATAGATTCCTTGAACGAAAGATTGCCCATGATGATTTGTTTAATCGAATTAATCAACAATTCGACTGCGGCAATGCTTTCTTGCGTACCAATTTTGATTGATTCAAAAAATCCATATGAAACACTAGTGAATGGACCATAACCTAATTGGACGCCAATCATTCCATTTTCATCGCTGATTATTGAATCTGTGATTATTTCGTTTTGTCTTTTACGCACAAGTTCAATTTTTTTCTCTTTGTTTGCTTTTAATTCATCTTGTAAAACGCTGAAACCACTTATTTTGATACCATTGATACTAATTAATGTATCACCTTTCTGTATTCCGGCTTTTTCTGCGGGTTTGCCGGGTATTGTATTGTCAACGTACGCAAATATTCCACCCGGTGATAATCCAAGCGATTCTTTATTTGCCAATGCTTTCAGAATTTTTGTGCCGTCGGCTTTGACAATTTTGATTTCATTTTCACGCTTTAATTCAATATTCAGTTCGTTTCCGAATTCTTTTAGTGTAATTGTTTCTACAAAATCAGACCAAGAGCTTATCTCGGCTCCATTGACGCTTAAAATATCGTCGTCTTCCTTCAATCCAATTCGGTCAGCTACGCTAGCGGATTCGATTTTACCTAATTTTGTGGAAGCTATTACCGATTTGCCCTGTGTGAAAGTAATGAAACTAAACACTACAATTGCAAGCAACAAATTCATTATAACTCCGGCACTCAGTACAAACAATTTTGCCAAAGTACCCTTAGACCTGAATTCATATGGCTGCGGCTCGGAGGCTGCGAAATTCGTATCGAAACTTTCGTCAACCATGCCCGATATTTTAACATATCCGCCAATCGGGAAGGCTGCAATCCGATAATCAGTATTTTCGCCCAATTCAATGCTATCCGACAAATTGCCAAAAGTAAAGCCGTTTATTTTATTCCAACCGAATAGTCTTTTGCCCATTCCGATACAAAATACATTTGCACGCATTCCGGTCAGCCGAGCTGCTATAAAATGCCCGAATTCGTGTACTGCTACAAGTATCCCAATTACAATTATAAAGTAAAATATATTTGAAATAAGTTCCATATTATCTTTTTAAATTATTAATAAATTCTGAAGCCTTTCTTCTGGACATTTTGTCCGTAATTTCAATTTCATCAAGTGATGGATTCGTAAATATTTCTGTAGCTTCTAAGGTACTTTCAATTACCCGAGCAATGTCAGTAAATTTGATTTCATCGTTCAAAAACGAACTTACGCAAACTTCATTTGCAGCATTCAATGCAGCCGGCGAATTTTTGCCTATCCGTAGCGATTCATACGCTAAGTAGAGGCATGGATAACGTTCGCGAGTAGGTTGCCAAAAATCCAATCCTGATAAGGACTTGAAGTCCAATCGGGGGAATTCGTTTGCCACTCTATTCGGCAAATGAATTGCATATGATATCGGCACTCTCATATCGGGCAAACCCAATTGTGCCTTGATTGAGGCATCTTTGAATTGCACAAATGAATGAATGATTGATTGAGGATGAATAACGACTTCGATTTGTGCGGGCAAAATATCGAAAAGCCAATGTGCTTCAATCACTTCAAAACCCTTGTTCATCATCGTTGCAGAATCAATTGTGATTTTGCTGCCCATGCTCCAATTAGGATGATTGAGCGCCTCGCTGATTGTGATTGAATCAAATTCATCAAGATTACGTTTCCGAAATGGTCCGCCGGATGAAGTGAGTATGATTTTTTCAATATCAGCGTAATTTTCGCCTGCCAGGCACTGCAAAATTGCATTATGCTCGCTATCAATTGCGATTATTTTCGCACCTGTATCTTTCGCTAAATTTACCATGATTTCGCCGGCAGCTACTAAGGTTTCCTTATTTGCCAATGCTACATCAATTCCTGCTCGCAAAGCTGCAAGAGTCGGCATGACACCACTAAATCCCACAAGTGCCGAAACCACCAAATCATTTTCACTATTTGCGGCGATTTCCACTAAGGCTTCTTCACCGTAAGTAATTTCGCAATCGTAGCTGTAGTGGCGGACAAAATCATCATATGATGCTTTGTTGGCAATTACAACCTTACGTGGTTTGAATTCGGCAATTTGTTTGCTCAAAAGCGGCAAATTATTGTTCGCCGTCAAACACAAAATGTCGAACATTTCAGGGTTGTTTGAAATCACATTGAGGGTTTGGACGCCAATAGAGCCTGTCGAACCCAGAATTGCTATTTTTTTCTTTCTATTCATAACTAAAAGTCGTTTGTAATATCTTTTTGTTGACGTATAGAAAAGAATTTGAATTGGTCTATTGGAACAATTTCGTTTTGTTGGACTTTAATTTTTACGAAATACTTTATCATAAATTTAGAGATGATAGAAATTGTACCTTCGGTAATGTATTCGGCAATGCTTGGGTGCAATTGCAACATTATCCGAAATTCGGTGGAAGTTTTGCGGAAATTTTTCAACCAACGTTCGATATCATTGATTAGAACAGCCTTCGATGTTATTCGCCCCAAACCTTTGCAAGTAGGGCAAATTTCGGTGATTTTTTCCGCAACGTTCAGATTGACCCTATGTCGAGTAATTTGCAACAATCCCAATTGCGTTAGTGGATAAACAGTCGTTTTGGCACGGTCACGGGCTAATTCTTTCTTCATTTCGGCGAATAATTTTTTCCTATTGCTGTCTTCATTCATATCAATGAAATCAATGACAACCATACCGCCCAAATCACGCAAACGTATCTGACGGGCTATCGCTCTGCACGCTTCTATATTTGTTTTGTACGAATTTTTTTCTTGGTCTTTTTCATTAGCACGCCCGGAATTGACATCAACAACAGTCATCGCTTCGGTTTGCTCGATTACAATATCGCCGCCGCCATGCAGATTTACTCTTCGCTTGTAGCTTTTGAGCAATTCCTTTTCGATGTTGAATTCCTCAAAAATACTGCTGCTGCCTTCGTAATATTCGATTCTGTTTTCAAGATGTGGCGAAACCTTCTTTATATAGTCGTTAATTTCCTTATAAAGCTTTTTCGAATCCACCACAACTCTTTCGACGTTAGGTGTGAACAAATCCCTAACAATACTTGTAGCCATTTGCATATCTTGGTAAATCAAAGCAGGAGGGGTGCTCTCTTTCATTTTCTTGTCGATTTCAGTCCAAACTTCAATTAAATCGAGCCAATCTTTTCTCAATTCTTCTTCGCTCTTATCCATAGAAGCTGTTCGGATAATGCAACCAAATTCACCGCCAATAAAACTTTTCGCTGCCAGACGTAATCTGCGGCGCTCTTGGAATGAACCGATTTTTCGCGATACACCAATCATTTTCTCAAAGGGCATCAGCACTAAATAACGACCCGGAATTGCAATCTTGCTCGTTACTTTGACGCCTTTGTTTGCGTAAGCTTCACGAGTGATTTGCACAGCGATTTTTTTGCCTTCGACAAGGTTGATTTTTACATCGCCTGAACGCTTTGTCTTGAAAGTATGCGAAGCATCCACCGCTTTTGTTATTTCTTTCGGTGCTTCAGGTTCTTTTTTGCCTTTCTTTTTACTTTTGGGTTTTGTTTTTTTCCCGTCTTCTTCGACAGGTTCAGCCAAAGGGATTGGCTTTTCGAGTTCTTCGGAATCTTCTTCTTCGGTGATTATCGTTTTTTCGAGCGAATCATCGGCATCGGAAAAGTGGAGGAAAGCATCTTGTTTCAGCCCGATGTCTATGAATGCAGCATTGAGGGAGACTACTACTTTGTTGACTTTCCCATAATAGATGTTGCCAATGATGCGTTCTTTGTTGGGCATTTCGATGAAGAATTCAGCTAACTCACCCTCTTCTAAAATAGCAACGCGAACCTCATTGATAGCCGAATGTATTATAATCTCTTTTTTCATCAAAGCAACACTATGTTAAAATTCAAAAGTATGAAAAATTATCATATATAAAAAAAAAAGAGACCAAGCACTGATGCACCCTAAGAGCAAACTAACCGCTGCTTCCTTCCGGACCTGACGGAATTGGGCTTGTCTTAGCCACACAGGACTTGGTCCTGATTCAAAAATACGAAAAAAAACCATGCTGACCAAAATAAATTTGTTTTTTTGCCAAAAAACTCTTATTTTTGAAGTTCTGTTATGCGCCCGTAGCTCAGCAGGATAGAGCAACAGCCTTCTAAGCTGTGGGCCAGTGGTTCGAATCCACTCGGGCGTACAAAATCTCACTTCAAAATTCTCATACTATAACACATCGCAAACATATATTCATATCAATGTTTGCTTATATATTCATAATTACAAAAAATTAATTTTGCATGAAATATAGATATACTCTGACTATTAACCATTAATTAACATTGCAAGCTTAAATTTGTGGAATAAATGTTGAACGGACAGAGATTTTATGAAAATCAGATTATTTACGAAAATGATCTTCCTAACAGGTAGCATATTCGTATTGATGGCAGTAGTAATTGCATTTTCTTGGTATTCCTTCTACTTGAACAATAAGAACGAAAGCCATGCCAAACTTGATGTACTAATTCTCGAAAGCAGTCAACTCCGACTCGAAATGCTGATTCGGCGAGACTCAGCATTTGCAAATCTCTATTCTACAAATCGTGAAAAGTTGCGGTCAAACTTCCATACTATAGATTCTTTGATGGCAATTTTGCAAAAGGATGCTCGAATCCGCGACTTAGCCCAAATTAAGCTGACCTACGCTAATATGGTAAATGAGTACATTCAGCTGATTGCCGAAATGGGTCTCAACGAAAACGATGGGGTAGAAGGCAAACTCAGGAGAGCCGTTCATGATATTGAACGTAAGTTGGATGAAACTAATCTTGACCGAGCGCAGGTATATTTGCTGCAGGTACGGCGTCGAGAAAAGGACTATATAATGAGGCATAGATTTGAATATGTCCAAAAAGTCTCGGAGGAAATGACAAAAGTTATTGATGCCGTTAATCAGTCAAAAATAAATGATACTACGAGAGAAGAAATTGAACTATTAGCCGCTAACTATCTTGCAAGCTTTTCAAGTTTTGTTGATATCAGCATTGCTATGAATAGTCTCGAACAAGAAATGAATTTAGTTGAAATTCAATTTAAAAAGCTGATTAGAAAAATTGTTGTCGAAGAATCCGCAAACATAGCAGACTTGCAGTCACTTTTGATTTATTTGTTTGCTTTGACTTTGATTATTTCTATAGTTTTAGCGCTGATTGTATCTCGGAGCATTGCTAATCCGGTGGCTCACCTCCAGGAATCTGTTATGAAAGTTTCCGAAGGCGACCTTACGACAAGAGCCGCGATTGAATCAAGTGATGAAATTGGTGAACTCGCCAAATTTTTTAATGAAATGGTGAAAAATCTAAGCGAAAAGAATGAAACCATTCTCGAGCAACAGAAAAAACTCAACCGCCAATATGACGAATTGAAGGAAATGAACATTACGAAAGATAAATTCTTTTCAATAATTGCACACGATTTGAAGAATCCCATTAGCTCATTTTTAAGCGTTTCGGACTTTTTGGTAGGCAGATTTAATGATTTGACAAAAGATGAAATTCGTGAATTTTTGGATGAAGTGCATATTTCTGCCAAGAATGTTTATGAGCTACTCGAAAATCTACTCCTATGGTCTCGCTCACAGCGCGGATTGTTGCAATATAACCCAATGGTTTTAGATTTAAAGACATTAATCGTTAATAATATTGATTTGTTGAGAATAAATGCGGAAGCAAAAGAAATCCAGCTTACATGCAAAATTCACAATCAGTATCAGGTCTATTCTGACCCGAATATGCTCAATACTATATTGAGGAATCTTATAACAAATGCCACAAAATTTACTTCCGAGGGTGGAAAGATTAATGTTTTAGCTACAGATTACGATGATAACCCAGAATTTTGTTGTATAATGGTTGCCGATACCGGCATAGGGATTTCTGAACAAGATATGAAGAAACTGTTTAATCTTGAAAACAGTTTCTCCACTAATGGAACAAAAGACGAGAAAGGTACAGGATTAGGGCTTATTCTGTGCAGAGATTTTGTTTCTCTGCACAAGGGGAAAATTTGGGTCGAGAGTCAGTTAGGCAAAGGGAGCACTTTTTATTTTACAATCCCTTTGGCAAAGATTAATGAAGAATATAATGAATTCTAAAAGAAAGCAAATCAAAAATGGCGAATTAAATCAAGTGATTCTTAGTGAGAATTACTTTGAATTTATGATAGAGCATACCAAAGACGCTATTTGGATTTTGGACAAAGACTTAAAAACTATAAGATACAGTAAAAAAGTAGCAAAAATTACTGAGTACAATTACTACGAGTTCAATGAAAAAAGCTTCCGAAATATTGTGGACGAAAAGTCAATAAATGAAATATTAAACATAGTTTCCGACCACGGCTATTTAAATTTGAAAGAATATAAAATTGAAGGAATCAGACTGAGAACTTCGAAAGGTGATTGTATTTATACCGATGCAATAGTCAAAATTTTGCCGATTTCTGAGAGTGAGTGCAATTTGATTATTCATTTAGATACTTCGCCAAGCATTTATAATAATAGGGATGCTGTTTTAAAAGAATTGAACAGGAATCACGAAGCAAATAGATTCAAATCCATCATGCTGAGCCTTATTAGTCATGAATTCCGAACGCCCCTGACAAGTATTATTGGCTTTTCGGATATTTTGATGAAAAGCTGCCAAAGTCAAGAAGAACATGAAATGCTTTCGTATGTCTTAGAATCCTCACGAAGACTCAATGCCACACTAAATTCCATTTCTACACTCGCTGCTATTGAATCCGAACAATTAATCGTAAAGAAAGAATTGGTTGATTTGAGAGACTTAATGTTCAATCTCAAGCTCAATTTCGAATCTGTAGCTCAAAGCAAAGGGCTTGAATTGAATTTTGAATATGAGCGAAATCTCAAACCTGTATATTCGGACGAAGAGTGTATTCGTCAAATTTTATATTACTTGATAGACAATGCAATTAAGTTTACCAATAGTGGTGGAGTAAGTGTTGAAGCAAATACAATAAGCAACAAATTCGAAGATATCCTAGAACTAAAAATTACCGATACAGGCATCGGTATAAATAAGGAAAAGCTATTTACAATATTTGAACCATTCAGACAGGGTAGTGAAGGTATAAATCGGGATTTTGACGGATTAGGAATCGGGCTAACCATTACCGAAAAATTAGTCAAAAAGCTCGATAGCGTAATCACAGTTGACAGCAAATTGGGCGAAGGTTCCGTTTTTACAATTCACATTCCAAGCCGAACAGCATAGGGATTTATGTCCGGTCATACGGTACGTTTACAAACATAGCCCACAGTTTTAACCGTGTGAAGGAAAACGTTTGTTCGTGATAATCTCGGAGAGATTGAATGTTAATAACCCCGTATGAAATGCGGGGGAAGAAATCGCGACATATTCAACAATCCCGAAGGGATTGAATATCTATAACAAAAGCACACCGGATATTTGTTTGTCGCGAAATGATTGTATATAGATTTAACCCCTTCGGGGTAGAAGCTATTCGGACCGCAACAGCGTCTATCCAATATTTAATCCCTGAATTAATTTGCAACCATATATTCAGTATTTCAAATCCAACATTAATGAATTCGTTTATGTATTGAGACCTCATTATTTAAATTCATCGGTGTATTATTTATAAAAAATTATGTTAAGAGAAATTTTTAGAGAACGGATAAGGCTGCTTACTTCGGTAGAGCGAATACTTGAAGGACCGATGATTTTATTGGGTTTTGTTTGGCTAATCCTGCTTGTGATTGAGTTGGTCTGGGGAATAAACAAGACGCTTGAATACGTAAGTCTTGGCATCTGGGGAATATTTATTATAGATTTCCTGATTAAGATTACACTCGCCCCGGAAAAACTATCCTTCCTCAAAACAAATTGGCTCACAGCAATATCATTGTTTATTCCCGCATTGCGTATATTTCGGATTTTCCGCTTTGTTAAAATTTTACGTGGCGTTCGGGGAATTAGGCTTGTGCGGCTCGTATCGTCGTTCAACAGAAGCATGCGAAGTTTGGGCAAAACCATGAAGCGCCGTGCACTTGGCTATGTGATAATTATTACATTGATAGTAATATTTGCCGGTGCCGCAGGAATGTATGCCCTGGAAAATCCGACGCCGGGATTTACAAGTTATAGCCTTGCGCTTTGGTGGACAGCAATGCGGGTGATTACTGCAGGTAACGAATTTAATCCTATAACGACTGAGGGTCGCGCCTTAGCTTTTTTAATTGCCGTTTTCGGGTATAGCATTTTCGGTTATGTCACTGCCACTTTTGCCAGCTATTTCATCGGTCGCGATGCCGAGGAAAAAGACGCTCCGATTGCGGGCTCGCATGAAATCGATGAACTGAAATCCGAAATCATTGCACTTCGTAGGATAATCGAAGAACAAAAGAAAGATTAGGCGAAATAAGTCTTGTCCTAAAATAAGTTGACAAACATAAAAACCAATTCACCTCACCCCGACCCTCTCCGAAGGAGAGGGAGAAAAACAACCAAAAATACCCCAAAAGCTGCTCCCCCTCTATCAAGAGGTGGTTAGGGGGTGTGTGGTTTTTTTATAAGTCCTAAAATACATTGACAAACATAGCCCACGGTTTTAACCGTGGGATTTTTTTTATGGATAGGTTCATTTAGATATTTGTAAGTACTTTAATCCCAATGGGATTACATGTTTATAGCAATCAATCATGTAGGTTAGGGTGCGACCTCGAAGAGGTCGAATGTATAAAATTAACAAATTTTTCAATAAACATGTGACTCCTTCGGAGTCAAGAGGAATTCACTAACAATTTTTTCCTATAAACATATGACTCTTTCAGAGTCAAGAGGAATTCACTGAAATTTTTTTCCCATTTCCCAAATTTTTTCCCTAATTTTGAGATAATTTCGGCATTCATGTGTCATAGTATATATATACGGAACATGTATTTCAGGGAGAATTTTTATGAAACGAGCATTTTTATTATTCGTTGTTGCAATAATTTTCTATTGCAACCCATTATGGGGTGAAGAAACTGACCCATTGGTGTGGAAAAAGCACATTGGGGGTGAGATAAGTACAGTTAAGTTTAGCCCTGATGGACAATATATTTATGTGCTGTCCAAAGGGTTCAAACCAATGAAACTACTTACGGAAAATGGCGACATTCTGAGGGAATACGAAGGATTCAAACTGACATATAACACATATAGCGAAAATATGGATATTTCAAACGACGGACGAAGGCTTTTCGCGGCTGATACAGGAAATACTATTCATGTTTGGGATACTGAGACCGGGGAACTAATTAAAACCTTAGATGCAGGATATGAACCTTGGAATATACCAGATTGTATGGCGTTGACTGTATCCGAGCGTTACATTGCCGTTTATGTATGGTATAGAATTTATGATTCTCAAATAAGTGAATCTATCAGTGCGATTCATATTTGGGATGTAAATACTTACGAAAAAATAACGACATTCACACCACAAGCTCCAACAAAATTACATACAATTAAGTTTTCGGACGATGGTAGATTTTTAGCTATAACATATGTCCCATTTACTAATGATGTTGAAAGTGAAACTGGAACTATATTGTACAACTCCGGTACTTGGGATACTTACGGGGCTTTTTGGGGACATAAGGATATGTCTGTTACAAAATATGTGGCCTTCTCACCTGATGGTACTATGATGGCTACTTGTAGTGATAGCTATCAAGTAAAGATTTGGGATATTGCCGAAAGAAGACTAATTACTGACATTAGTACGCGTTGGTATCATGCAGAATCTGTAATTTTTACTGAAAATTCTCATGTATTTTCAGGTAATGGAATTTGGACTTATAACCGTTTAGATGGCTGGGAACTTCCTGCTAAAAAGGCGGTATTTCTATACGATGGAATACGTCCGACATCAATTGATTATAATCCGGTAATTGATAAAATTTGTGGTGCACGATTGAGGGATATGGTCTTACTCAAACCGATTAATACTACAAGCATATATGAACCATTCAAACAAAGCCTTACTGCATCCCCAAATCCGGGAACTAATTCAATAAAAATTAGTTTCAATTTGCCAAAATCCGGGCTAACTAATGTTGAAATAAGCGACGTTAACTCAAGGATAATCCGCAAACTGCATACAGGTTTTCTTGAATCGGGGCAGCACAGCTTTGATTGGGATACAAAGGCAATTCCAACTGGTGTTTACTTTTGTAAGATTTCTTCAAAAGAATTTAACGAATCAGTTAAAATTATTGTGGAGAAATAAGATGAAAACATTAATAATTTTATCAGCGTTACTTTTTGTAACTATTAGATTGTCTGCACAAGACAGCGAACCAAGCCCATTGAATTTTTCATATATTGCAAATGGTCAGAATTATACAAATCAAGCATTAAATAAAGCACATTTTCAACAAAGTAATTTTATAATCAGCACTCAATGGGAAGGTCATTCTCGGATGTTGCAAGCCTTGAAATTCAATATGAATCATGGACATAGACCAAGGAATGAGTGGGGTTCTACTTTAGGCAGAGTGTCGTCGTTCCCTAATATTGCCGATTCAGGTTATTCGATGAAATACATTTGGTTTGGTGGTAAGCACGAATGTCGTGGTTTTCAATATCGCCCTACTTTGTATATACCTGAAAACCGGCAAGGAGAATTTATTTATCAAGCCGCTGATACAACAAGGACTGTATTTGGATTCAGCTATATTCGAGATTCGGCACAAGTAATCAATAATCCGAACAGTACAATTTACAAACTATATAAGGATTCTACTAATCTCATTAATGCTGTTGTCCTCGGGAATACGTGGATTAATGATAAATTCTATTTCTTTAGTGGGAACTCAAGCCCTGCTCAAGATACAATGAATGGAAGAAGATGGATTTTTTCGATTAATATGCGTCGTTTGAATATAAACGAATCGGCTAACGACGATGATGTCGTCTTGTCAATTAAGTTACCATATGTTACGAGAATTGACTCTATCACAACTGAATATAACTATATCAAATTTAGCTACCCTCCTAAAACAACTTTAAATGATACAGTTAGGTTGAAATACATCGAAGATAGAGGATTTGCAATGAAAATGACAGATTTACCAATAATTGGCAATACAATATATATTACTAATAGAATGTTACCCGATAGTGCTTTTTTTGTAAATACTGGAAGGCAAGATATTACGATAAATGCTGAATTTATTTGTAATGGTGATGAAGAATTAAACCCTTTATTGAAAACTAAAGATGACGCACCTAATATCCAGAGCATTGATATAGAAGTGACTTATCACGGGAATAGAGATATAGGCATCAATTATTGCCGTATTGCAACTCCTGCGGGTTATAATTTTGTAACAGGAAAAAGCGATAGCTTGATTCGAGCATATTATCAAGCTCATATTGATTCACTCGAAAGTCATAATTATGAAATATTCGGTTTTTATGGTCGTGATGAATTTCCTGAACATTATTATATGGAGCAACGCTACAAAGCTCATGTCCCGTCAGTTGTTATAATTGACGAATAGGGATGAATCTGAATTACAGTCGTCTTTGTAATTATTGACGATACACTAAATTAGAACAAAGACGGAACGAGAAAACACGAATAATAAGACACGTTTAAGGCACGTTTTTTTTGACAAAAAAGAAAAACCCTGACATAGTCAGGGTTTTGAGATAAGAAATCTTGGAATGAGTACGCCCTAGAGGAGTCGAACCTCTAACCTTCTGATCCGTAGTCAGATACTCTATCCAATTGAGCTAAGGGCGCTTGTATGTCTATTTATTCAGCAGCCGGCTTGAGCTTGCTGACAAATTTCGCCAATTTCGATTTCTTGTTCGCAGCGTTATTTTTGTGCAAAATGCCCTTTGCTGCAACTCTATCCAAAATTTTGGTAGCTTCGCTCAATTTTACTACTGCTACGTCAAAATCCGTAGCTTCGCGTACTGCTCTAATCGCTAACTTAGTAGCTTTCTTGAACTGTCTGTTGTACAATCTCAATTTGCGAGATTGTCTCATTCTCTTTAATGCCGATTTATGGTGCGCCATTTCAACCCAATATCAATTTACAATTATTTTAGAACTACAAAAATAACTATACTCATCAAATAAACCAAATGAAAAGTAAAAATTTATTTTCTTTCGTTGATAAGACTATGATATGTTGCATATTATTGTTAAATTTGAGCTTTGGTAATTCACAATCAGGGAGCTAAATGCTAAAAGAGTTACTCAAACCCGAAATCAAAGAGTTGATTGGGACAAGAAATTGGACAGACCTCAAAGTGGTACTGTCTTCTTGGCCCGCTCCCGAAATTGTAGAGCTGTTTTTGGATGTCGAAAAGTCAGACCGTGTGCTGATTTTCCGTGCTTTGCCACGAGAATTGTCGGCGGAAGTCTTTTCGCATTTGGATAGCACACAAAAAGATGCTTTTCTTCATGAACTGACCGACCAAGAAACGCGTCAGCTCTTGGCGGATTTGCCTCCGGATGATAGAACTGACTTGCTCGAGGAGCTTCCGGCAAAGGTTACTACTCGTCTGATGAATTTGCTAAGCCCTGAGGATTTGCAAGAAGCACGGCAATTGTTGGGTTATCCCGATGATAGTATCGGTCGCCGAATGACGCCGGATTTCGTGGCGATTCGCTCTCATTGGACTATCAAAAAGGCTTTGCATCACCTTCGCAAATTCGGCAAAGACAGCGAAACGATTAATCGTGTCTATGTGACTGACCGTGCAGGGAAATTGCTCGATGACATCAAATTGCGCAGCATAATCTTAGCCGACGAGAACAAGCTCGTATCCGATTTGATGGACTACAACATGGTTTCGATTTCCGCTTTCGACGACCAGGAAATTGCCGTCAAAACTCTCGAAAGGTATGACTTGCCTGCCTTGCCTGTGGTTGATTCCCAGGGTGTAATCGTCGGGATTGTAACTTTTGACGACATCATGGACATATCCGAAGAAGAGGTAACGGAAGATTTTCAAAAAATCGGTGGTATCAATCCGGTCGAGCAAAGTTATATTTCTGCGAGTATTTTCAAATTATGGTCGAAACGCGTGCCGTGGCTCATTGCTTTGCTATTTGCAAATTTTTTAACTGCACAAGCAATCGCACATTATCAAGGCGTTTTGGAGCAACTTATCACATTGTCAATATTTTTGCCCTTGCTAATCGGGACTGCGGGTAATTCGGGCACTCAATCGGCTACTTTGATTATCCGAAGTATTGCCGTTGACGGGCTATCCTTTTCGCACGTTCTAAAAGTTTTGAACAAGGAAATAGTTGTGGGTTTGCTTTTGGGGCTTACACTTGGCGTGATAGCATTTATCAGGGGCTTATTTGTCGAAACTGATAGCTTTAATATTGCAATCGTTGTGGGATTTTCGATGTTGGTGATGGTGATTTGGGCAAATATCGTCGGTAGCTTATTGCCGCTCCTTATTGATAAGCTCAATCTCGACCCGGCGGTAATCTCGAGTCCTTTTATGGCAACTTTGATTGACTTTACCGGCATCATAATTTACTTTAGTGTTGCGATATACGTCTTAGGTCTAACAATATAGTTTGGTGTCAAATTTCCAACATTGATTGAGGTATTCTCATGAAATACAAAAATATTCCCGATATGTTTTTTCAGACCGTTCGCTATCATTCTTCTGAGAAGACTGCTTTCTTGTACAAATCAGAGGGAGAGTATCAAGCATTAACTTATGGTGAACTTCAAGACAGAGTTGAAAAACTTGCTCTCGGATTGCTGGAATTAGGTTTCCACAAAGGTGACCGCATTGGCTTGATTTCGGAAAATCGAATTGAATGGATAATCGTATCTTTTGCAATCAATTTGATTGGTGCTATAGATGTGCCGCTTTTCCCGATTCTTTCCGCAAAGCAAGAAGAGGAAATCTTTACTGATTGCGGAGTTTCGGCTGTGATTGTGTCAAATCAATTTCAACTTTCGAAAATTTTGCAATTCAAAGACAATGTAGCCTCTCTTCGACATGTCATTGTGATGAATGATGATTATGATTCTAACGAATTATATGTAAAATCTATGAAGGAGTTGGAGGAACGCGGAGGCAAAATCAAAAGTGACGAAGCCAGACATGAGCATTTGTTGCAGAAAGCGACAGCTATTCAGTCCGACGATTTGCTTACATTGATTTATACGAGTGGAACAACGGGCAAACCAAAGGGCGTCATGCTCACTCACAAAAATATTTTATCAAACATTGAAGCAGTTTTGGAATCTATTGGCGATTTATCTCAAGATATTCAACTTTCATATTTGCCACTTTGCCATACTTACGAGCGCACGGGTGGGTTTTTGGCATTGTTTTCGTGCGGTTCACTGATTGCATTGGCTGAATCTGTCGAAACAGTCGCTACGAATATACAGGAAATCAAGCCGACAATGATGACAACTGTGCCCAAATTATTAGAAACTGTGAAGAAAAAGATTTTTCTTTCGATGGAAAAGGAATCAGGTTCTAAACGTTTTATATTCAAAAAAGCTATTGACATCGGCTATCGCAAAGTTTTGACTGACCAAGAAGGTAAAATCAATCCAATGTTAAATTTGAAATATAAAATTGTTGATAGATTAGTTTTCTCGAAAATTCGAGCTAAATTGGGCGGTCGTATGAACAAATTTATCTCAGGCGGTGCACCGATTAGCGAAGATGTAGAAATATTTTTTCATGCTTGTGGCATTCGCGTCGTCCAAGGATATGGATTGACAGAAGCATCACCAATAGTCGCAAACAATACTACGAAAGACAATGAAATCGGTACCGTAGGCAAGCCTCTCGACAATCTCGAACTGCGAATTGCCGACGACGGAGAAATCCTTGTTCGCGGACCATCAATAATGAAAGGCTATTGGAATGACCCGGTTGGCACTTCTCTTGCGATTGACAAAGAAGGGTGGCTCTACACAGGTGATATTGGTGAATTTACAATGAAAGGTAATTTGAAAATTACTGACCGCAAAAAGGACATTTTCGTTTCCTCAGGTGGCAAAAACATTGCTCCTCAGGCTATAGAAAATTTACTCTGCAGAAGCCGATTTATTGACCATTGCGTTCTGATTGGTGATAATCGTGAATTCATTTCAGCGTTAATTACTCCCAATTTTGACCAATTAAAGGATTTAGCGGTCGAATTTGGCATTGAATACAACAATCTAACTGAATTAATCGCAAATGAAAAAATCATAGCTCACATTAAGAAGGATATAGACTTTTACCAATCGGATTTGTCGAAGTATGAAAGAGTACGCAAATTTCAACTTCTTTCCGAGGCATTTACCGTTGATAGCGGTGAGTTAAGCCCTAAGATGAGCATTAAAAGACATGTTGTAGAGAGCAAATATTCATATCTTATAGACATGATGTACGAAAAATAGTAAAATCGTAGCATAATACACGTTCAAAACGCAATAAATGCAATTTTTTTGTTAATTTTGTATTCATAAAATTGTATTTATTTGTTATTGTTTGGAGAATAAAATGGCTGTCGTGTTAAACGGGTCAGGACTAACCATAGAGAAAATGGTTCAAATAGGTCGTTTCGGCGAAAAAGTCGAACTAAGAGAGCATTCCCTTGAATTGATAAAAAAATGTCGTGTTATGCTCGAAGATAAGGTCAAAAAAGGCGAAATCATGTACGGTGTAAATACCGGAATCGGCGAGTTTTCTGAGATTGTACTAAATGACGAGCAAATTAAAGAATTTCAAAAGTATTTGATTTATAATCATGCCGCCGGAATTGGCGACCCCACTCCAATCGAATATGTACGTGGAGCAATTGCAGGACGCGTAAACGTTCATGCTCACGGCAATTCAGGATGTCGCCCCGAAATCACTCTTACTTTGATTGACATGCTGAATAAAGGCGTAACGCCTGTTGTTTGCCAAAAGGGTTCCGTAGGTGCATGTGGCGATTTGGCGCCAATGTCCCAAATGGCTTTGTCGCTCATGGGCGAAGGGGAATCTTTCTACCAAGGCGAAAGAATGCCGACGTCTGTTGCATTTGAAAAAGCCGGAATCCCCGTCCCGGGATTACAAGCTCGTGACGGATTGGCTACGATTAATGGTTCAAATTTGTTGACAGCAATGTCTGCAATTCAATTATATGACTATAACCGCCTTATCAAACATGCTGAAATAGCTGCTGCAATGTCGCTTGAAGCATTATTGGCAAATATGAAGCCCTATGACGTTCGTCTGCATCAATTGCGAGGCTTTGTCGGTGCAGTTCGCTCAGCAAATGCAATCCGCAAATGCCTTGATGGAAGTGATTTGATGACCGGCAAGATGAAAACTAAAGTGCAAGATGCATATTCGATGCGTTCTACACCGCAAGTTCTCGGTTCGGTTCATGATGCTTGTCATTATGCTCGCCAACAAGTTGAAGTCGAACTTAATGGAGTTGGAGATAATCCTATTTTCTTACCTGAAGATAATATTACACTTACAGGTGCTAATTTCCAAGGGACACCCGTTTCATTGCCGATGGATATGGCAGGAGCGGCATTGACAATCGTATGTGTACTTTCAGAGCGACGTTTAAATCGTTTGCTCAATCCGGCACTGTCAGTCGGGCTTCCGGCATTTTTGACTAAGGGAGCGGGAATGTTCTCAGGAATGATGCTAAGTCAATACACTGCTGATATGTTAATCGTCGAGCAAAGAATATTGTCAAATCCTGCATCAATTCAATCAATTCCTGCTGCTGCAGACCAAGAAGATTTCGTTTCGATGGGCATGAATACTGCTATCAAAAATGGTCAAATACTCGATAATGCTTATGGTATTATTGGTATTGAACTTATGGCAGCTGCTCAAGCCTTAGACTTCAGAGAATTTACCAATGGCAGAGGTGTTACTCGCGCCCATGAAGTAATTCGCGAGCATGTTGATTTCCTCGATATTGACAGACCTTTGTTTAACGACCATAATGCTATGAAGGAACTTGTCAAATCAGGTAAAATCCTTGATGAAGTTGAAAAATTAGTAGGTAGTCTCGAAAATTAATTAATATATGAGTTTGAATTTAGAATTTGGGAGCTTTAGGCTCCCTTTTTTATTTATTAGATGAACTTTCAATGAAAAATTGGTCATGTATGATTTATTAAATTTTATTAATTTGCAAATTTGAGATATTTTTTCTAATTTTGTTATATGTATTCTTTTAAAAGTAAGGATTATAACAAAATCCGTGAATTTGAAATATTTTTTAAAATTTATGGAGATATGTTATGCGTCTTTTAATACTTTTATTCTTGCTATTATTGGTAGTAACTGCCACTAAAGCAGCAATTCGTACTGTAAGTAACAACCCTAATGTTCCTGCTCAATACGATAATTTACAAACTGCCATTAACGATTCCGACGTTGGTGATACAGTTTATGTAAGTTGGTCACTTACATCATATGGTCACATTTCTTTGCCTAAACGATTAGTTATCATAGGTGACGGCTACAACCAAGGACTTGCAGGTCGATCGGCAACTTTAGACGACCTTACACTTTCTCAAGTGGATGATGATAACAATTGCTCCGAAAGTGTTATACAAGGTTTGAGTATTAATAGACTGCTTATTGGTATTCCTACAACAGGTAAATCAATTGAAGATTTGTATATATTAAGAATTAGAATTAGAAATGCTACATATTTCTACTCTTTAGGTGGAGCTATTCATAAATTACACACAGATTGGTATTTCAAAGACTGTATATTCGAATCAACTGTCTTCTTTGCGAGCAACGCAGCTAATAGATTTGTAGGAGCTGAAGATATGATTTTTTCGAATTGTGCATTTTTGAATCAACTTCAATATATGGGTAATCCGGCGGCATTTATAAATAGTTTATTTTCTGATTTTTGGAAAAGTACCGATATGTTTATTGGGGTTGAAAATGCTCTTTTCACAAGTTGCATTTTTCTATCGCCGCCACGGGGATTAGAGAATTCAACATTTAACAATTGTTTGACATATTCTTCGGGCAACAACACGATTCCCTATGGAACTAATACCGGTGAGAACAACATCATTGATGAAAATCCATTGTTTGTAAGTCTTCCGGTGAAAACAGCAGGCGCATTTAATTTTGCAACACATAATCTAAATTTGCAATCCGGTTCCCCCGCGATTGGTTCAGGGCTGGATGGAGTGGATATGGGCGTTTACGGCGGTGAGAATCCAATTCCGGATTTTTCGGGAGAACCCTCAATACCTTTAATCACATCTATGACAATTTTAAATTCCGTAGTTGGTCAAGATGGTAGTTTGAGATTTAAAATCAACGCCAAAAACAACAAATAACGGAGCAATAATATGAGATTAATATTATATTGTTGCATATTCGTGACTTTGTCACTTGCGGCTTTATCGCAAGATTTACTCCAATATGAGTATTATTTTAATACAGACCCGGGAGTTGGTAATGGCACTGTCCGTAACATTACAGGTGATGACTCGGTCTTAGTTATTGATTCGGTAGATTTGACGAATTTGGAAGTCGGTTTTCATAGACTTTGCTTCAGATTTAAAGATGAAGATGGCACTTGGAGTAATTCAGTTTGTCGTATCTTTAATGTTAAAAGCCTCTTTGTACCGGAATCACCTCTTTTGACCGACGCCGAATATTATATAAACGAAGATCCGGGCATTAGAAATGCAATTGCTTTTGATATTGGTAGCGCAGAGCAAATTTTGCTTATTGATTCCGTTCCTTTTGCAGACATGGACTATAGCTTTCATCGACTTTGCTTTAGATTTAAGAATGAAGATGGAGCTTGGAGTAATTCAGTTTGTCGTTTATTTTATGTTAATCAATTATCAGGACTTGTCTCACCAATGCTTACAGACGCAGAATACTACTTCAATAACGACCCGGGCATAGGAAACGCTACAGCATTTGGGTTTGATGAGGAATTTGATATTGTAATTATTGACTCAATAGATTTATCAAGTCTTGAACAAGGTTTTCATTCATTTTGTTTCCGTTTCAAAAACGCTAATGATGTATGGACATCAACAACTTGTAGAAATTTCCTAATTGATGAATTTATTGTTGAAGAAGCAGATGTTGTGGCAGGGGAATTTTGGCTTGGTAGTGACCCGGGTATGGGTAACGCCGAACCTATTCGTTTTGTTGAGCCCGGTGTCCAAGCAATAATGTTTGACCAAGCCATGCTCGACGGATTAGAAGCAGGTGTTCATACGATTTATGCTCGAACTCGCAATAGTCAGGGTGTTTGGGGTGCGATTTTCTCCCAAGAATTCACTATCGATGCCCAAGGAGTGCCTGTTTTGGTCTATCCAGCTGATATGGCAACAGATGTGGAAATCATCCCCACAACTGACTGGAATGCTGTTCCAACGGCAACAAGCTATACAGTTGAAATTTCAACTGACTTTGTAGAATTTGAAGATAATATCGTATTCAGCGAAAGTGTTGCTTTTCTGACCGAATTGATTATCTCTGAAGGAGTTTTAGACACTAACAAAACATACTATTGGCGTGTCAATGCAACTGTCGGTGGGAATGCAACTGATTGGTCAGCTTATTATACATTTAAGACTAAAGACGACCTCGTGAAATTTGTAATACAACTCTCGCAAGGCTGGAATATGATTTCCTCCAATGTCGAATCCGATGTTTCATCATTGCCTTCGATAACGTCAGCAATTTCGGATAAACTTGTAATCATGAAGGACAATGTCGGAAATATTTACTTCCCACAATTTGAAATTGATTTAATTGAAAATTGGGATGTAACTCAAGGCTACCAAATCTTTATGAACGAAGCCGCAAATCTAAACATTTGGGGCAATGTAATTAATCCGACTCAAGAAGTGATTAGTTTAAATGCAGGTTGGAATATGGTAAGTTATTTGCGATATAGCAACATGGCACCACCAACAGCACTGAATTCCATGGTACAAGCCGGAGTTTTGGTCATCGTAAAAGATAATCTCGGCAACATCTATTACCCGGATTTCGAGATAGATACAATCGAGTTGATGAAACCCGGACAGGGCTATCAAATGTTTTTGCTCAATTCGTTCGATTTGACATACCCCGCAAATTAAATTTTTGATAAACCGGCTTTCGAGGCGGTTTTTTTATAATAAAATATATGTCTATACATACGTCTTAGAATATAAGTTTATTAATTTAGGATTTTGTTATGGAAAAAATTATTCATAGAGCCGAAGATAGAGGAATTGCGAATCATGGATGGCTCGAAGCTGCACACTCATTCAGTTTTGCAAGCTATCATGACCCAAGTAAAGTTAGATTTGGTTTACTCAGAGTTTTGAACGATGACATTGTTCATCCTGCGAAAGGTTTCGGCAGCCACCCGCACGATAATATGGAAATCATTACAATTCCATTGAAAGGTGCGTTAGCCCACAAAGATAGTATGGGCAATGCCTCAGTCATTCGCGAGAATGAGGTGCAAGTCATGAGTGCCGGAAGTGGAATTATGCACTCTGAATACAATCATAGCGAGGATGAAAAAATCAATTTGCTCCAGATTTGGATTTTCCCAAATCAGCGAGATGTAGAGCCACGTTATCAGCAAAAAGTATTTTCACCGGATGACAGAATAAATAAATTTCAAGAAATGGTGTCGCCAAATCCTGAAGGACCCGGTGTTTGGATATATCAAAACGCTTGGTTGAATCGTGTGACATTAACTCATAATAGTGAATTAACTTACAAAATGAACGATAATGCAAACGGTTTGTATATTTTCAATATCGAAGGCATAACTGTGATTGCTGATGAAACGCTGAAAAAACGCGATGCGATTGGGATTACGAACTTAGAAGAAGTTAAATTATTCTCTGAAAGCGGTTCAGAACTTTTACTCTTAGAAGTCCCAATGAGGCAATAGCAAAGCTAAATATATTACTAAAAATGGGGTTGGAGCAATCTTTGCATTGAACCAACCCCAAATTGTTTATGGATTGATATTCTTCAAAATTACACTATATTCACTTTTGTGATTATTTATGAGTTGTTTCAGTGCTTTAATGCTGATTTTCCCGATAACATAATTATTATGTCTTGATTTATATTCTTCAATAATCTCATCAAACAAGCTATTATTAAAATTGATTTGATTATATCTGAGATAAATTTCAATCAAATGGTCATCGGTATATTGAAAATCGGGTGCTTGGAAACGCTTTTTATACTCGTACTTATAATTGTAACTCAATGCAGATAAATCAGATAGCACTGCCGAAGCGGTAGGGAAGGAGCCGGCACCTTTGCCAACAAAAAAGTTCTTGTTCACGAAAGTATTTTCGGTCACAATTCCATTGAACACACCATCAACTTGGTACAATTCATTGCTCGAGTCCACAAATTCCGGAATAACCAAGGCTATGATTTTGTTACCTTTTAGTTTAATTGCATGTGCAACGAGTTTAATTTTCAAGCCTTTTTCGGTAGCATATTTTATATCGAATTCGTTTATTTGCGTAATCCCGATATTTATGATATTCGCCGGGTCAACAACAAGCCCAAAAGCATGAGCCATGATAATATGCAATTTATATTTTGCATCGAATCCCTCTACATCCATTGTCGGGTCAGATTCAGCATAACCTTGTGTTTGTGCAGCCGCAAGCGCTGTATTAAATGATATTTTATTCGAAATCATTTCAGTCAGAATGTAATTGGTTGTACCGTTTACAATTCCTTGAATTGATTTGAGCAAATCATTGTCATAATATTCTTCCAAATTCCTGAGAATAGGAATACTTCCGCAAACTGCAGCTTCATACAAAAGTGGAGTCTGTAGTTTGTTTTGCAGATTTATCAGCTCCTCGAAATTTTCCGAAATCATTTTTTTATTCGCACTTACAACAGCTTTTCCATTTTTAAGCGCTCCGACTACGATTTCCTTTGCAGCATCGGCATCGTCAATCAATTCGACTATCACGTTGATGTCAGGATTATTCAGCAAATCATTTTTATCAAAAGTGAAATACTCATTTCCCAAAGGTCTTGATTTTTCGGAATTTCTGCAACAAATCTTCACGATTTCAGCTTTGAAACCGGGCGTCTGTTGTAAAATGTCGTACAAGCCCTGCCCGACACAGCCGAATCCAAAAAGACCAATTTTTATTTCATTTCTTTCCATTTCTTCCTCTTTCCGATTTCATTTATAATTTGTTGAAAGCTTGTTCTAAGTCGTCAATCAAATCTTGACTATCTTCCAAACCAATTGACAATCGAAGCAAGCTATCCACCACACCTGATGCACGGCGACTCTCAACCGGAATTGATTTATGCGTCATAGTAGAAGGGCTGCAAACCAAGCTTTTCGTTCCGCCCAAACTTTCAGCGAGCTTGAATAATTTTGTCGAAGTAGCCAATTTCACAGCATTATCTTCAGTATCATTTTTCAACGAAAATGAAACCATTCCGCCAAAGTATTTTTGCTGTTCCTTTGCTATACCATGGTTTACGTGGCTCTCTAAGCCGGGGAAATAGACTTTATCAACTTCGGGTCTGCTTACTAAGAAATTAGCCACAGCAGCAGCACTATTTGAGTGTTCTTTCATACGTAGAGCTAATGTGGATATTCCGCGAATTACTAACCAACTGTCAAATGGCGATAAGATTCCACCGGTTGAATTTTGGATAAATTTGATTCTTTCGCCCAATTCATCGCTATTTGTGACGACCAATCCGGCAATCAAATCGCTGTGCCCGCCCAAATATTTTGTAGCGCTATGGATAATTATGTCCGCACCCAAGTCAATCGGCTTTTGGATTATCGGTGTCGCAAAAGTATTGTCAACACAAACCAAGCAACCGCGTGATTTTGCTAATTTTGTAATCGTAGCAATATCCGAAATTTTGAGCAAAGGATTGGTTGGGCTTTCGAGCCAAATTAGCTTAGTTTTATCGCTAATTTCGCGTTCAATGTTGCTTACATCGGTCGTATCAACAAATTTGATAGTAATTCCAAAATTGTTGTAAACTTGAGTGAACAATCTAAAGGCACCACCGTAAATATCATCAACAGCAAGCACTTCATCACCCGGTTTGAGTAACTTGGCTACAGCGTCAATAGCAGCTAAGCCGCTTGCGAAAGCGAAACCGTTTTTGCCGTTTTCGAGTTCGGATATCAACCTTTCCAAAATCGCCCGAGTTGGGTTATTGGTTCTGCTGTAATCAAAGCCCTTGTTTACACCCGGTTGCTCTTGGACGTAAGTCGAAGTTTGGTATATCGGCACGGAAATAGCTCCTGTGAGTGGGTCCACAGGGATTGAGTGAATTATTTTTGTTGATTCGTTCATAAAAAGTCTCCTATTATAAAAAGATAAAATTTATTTGCTGTTTTGCTTATCAATCAAGATTTTTAGCCAAAAGAGCAAAAAAATAAGCTCTTTTGACAAGTCAAAAGAGCTATAATAGGATTTTCTTATGTCTCTTTTCACTCATCTTTCCTTCTGACATGCAGAAGGCAGGAATTGGCACCTTGCTAAATGGATAGCAGGTTGCCAAGGTTTCATAGGGCCCTTTCCCTCAACCTTTCTTGATAAGTTATTTCCAAAGAACATTACAATGCAAAAGTAAAAAATAATTTTGATATGACAAAAAAAATTATTCGTCGTAGTTATCAATTTGTGCTCTTTGCAATCTATCGGAGAAGTCAACATAAACAGTTTTCCATTCCGTAAAGATGTCAAATACAGTCCAGCCGCCTTCGCGATGACCGTTGCCCGTGAATTTCACTCCGCCAAAGGGCATATGAGCTTCGGCGCCAATTGTTGGAGCATTGATATATGTGATTCCGGCTTCAATCTCTCTCATCGCCCTGAATGCTAAGTTTACATTCTTGGTATAAATCGAAGAAGATAGCCCGTAATCGCAATCGTTTTGCAATTCGACAGCGTGTTCGTAATTATCCGCTTTGCTGATAGATAGGATAGGACCGAAAATTTCTTCTTGGAATAGTCTCATTTTGCGGGTAACATCGGCAAATATCGTTGGTTTGAAGAATGAGCCTTTTGCCAAATCGCCGTCTGTAGCAGGTTCGCCGCCACAAACAAGTCTGCAGCCCTCTTCCAAACCAATCTTAGAGTAATTGACACAATTCTCGAGTGATTTGTTATGTATAACCGGACCGACATCAGTTTTAGGGTCTAAACCATCACCAAGTCTAAGTTTCTTGGCTCTATCTGCAATCATTTCAATAAACTTTTCATAAACACCTTGTTCGACGATTACACGCGATGTAGCTGTGCAACGTTGTCCCGTTGTACCGAATGCTCCCCAGAGCGCTCCGTCAACAGCAAGTTCGAGATTGGCGTCATCAAGCACGATTTGAGCATTTTTTCCGCCCATTTCGAGCGATACTTTTTTATTCATCCGACCGCAAATTTCGCCTATTTTAGTACCAATATCAGTAGAGCCGGTGAATCCGATTAAGTTCACATCGGGATGTTCTACAATCATATTGCCCATTGAGCCTTTGCCAAGCACAAGGTTGAACACGCCTTTGGGTAATCCGGCTTCTTCAAGGATTTCGGCAAAAACTACACCGGAATGTGGTGATTCTTTAGATGGTTTATATACTATAGTATTTCCGGCTGCAAGTCCGGGCAAAATTTTCCAAGATGGCACAGCCACAGGGAAATTCCAAGCAGTGATTATACCGCATACTCCGATTGGAGTTCTGAATGTCATATTTGTTTTGGCATCCATTTCCGAAGGTGCAGTGAAACCGAACATTCTCCGTGTTTCGGATGCTGCATAATAAGCAGTATCAATAGCTTCTTGGACGTCGCCTTCAGTTTCAAAAGTTGGCTTGCCCATTTCGCGAGTCATAATCCGACCCAATTCTTTCTTACGTGCGGTGAAAATGTCGCCAGCTTTTTTGATGATGTCGCCGCGTTTGGGAGCGGGCATATTTTTCCATAGCTTAAATGCTGCCTTTGCTGCTGCTACAGCATCATTGACGTCTTCTTGATTGCTGTCGGGGAAGTCACCGATGATATCTTCATGGTTTGCAGGGGAAATATTCGGGAAGTATTTGCCTGATTTAGGCTCTACCCATTCGCCATTAATGTAATTTTTAAATTTTTCCATAATTTTAACCTCTTATTAATATTAAATGCGAAATTTTTAATTTCACAACGATTTACTTTACAAATTTAAGGGAATTTCAGCGATTTAACATATAATTGTTGATTTTTTGGTAAATTTACAAGCAAAAAATTTTGTAAATTGAATTTTGTTTTGAATTGAAAAATAAGTGAAAGACTATGAATAAATCTCTAAAAGTTGCATTCCTTTGGCATCAACATCAGCCGTACTATAAGATTAACAATGAATTTATATTACCATGGGTCTTGTTACACGGTACAAAAGACTATTATGATTTGCCGGAAGTGCTGTATGAATTTCCAAATATAAAGCAAACCTTTAACTTTGCTCCATCGCTCAATTTGCAAATTGATGATTACGTCCGCTCCAAAGGGACTGACAAAATTCGCGTTTTGACTGCAAAAAATGCGAAAGAGTTGACTGAAGCTGATAAATCGGAAATTCTGAAGTACTTTTTCCATTCAAATTTCGAGAATATGATTAAACCAAATCCTCGATTTCACGAATTATATAATCATGTGAAATATGATTCAAATGCTGTTAATAATTTTCAAGAGAAGGATTGGCGCGATTTGCAGATGTGGTACAATCTTTCGTGGTTTGGGTACTATTCATCTCAGCATGGTATCATAAACAGACTTAGAATCAAAGGTCGAGATTTTACCGAAGATGAAAAGATTATGATGATTCAGGAGCAAAATTTCTTGTTAGCAAAAATCGTGAACCAATATAAGCGATTGCGAGATTTGAAGCAAATTGAAATTAGCTGTTCGCCAATGTTTCACCCGATTTTGCCATTGATTTGCGACAGCCGCTCAGCACTTGAGGCAAATCCTGACAATATGATGCCTGAACCAATTTATAATTTTCCGGAAGATGCTGATTTGCAGCTCGGTTCGGGGTTCGATTATTTCACATCAATTTTCGGCGAAAAACCACGTGGGATTTGGCCCTCCGAAGGCTCCGTTTCAAATGAAGTACTCAATCTTATGATTGACCACAACATTAGCTGGTTCGCAAGTGATGAACTCGTACTATTGCATTCAGTCGGAGAAACTTATAATCCGCTCGAAAAATATTTCCCACGCAAATTTAAAGGTGAAAATGGGGACATAACCGGTTTTTATCGTGATAATCATCTTTCCGATAAAATTGGTTTCCTCTATTCAACGTGGAATGCATCCGATGCAGCGAAAGATTTTGTAAATTCTTTGCTCAAGATTCGCGATAAAATCATCAGACAATATGGCGAATCGGCACTCGATAATGCCGTCGTTTCGGTGATTCTCGATGGTGAGAACTGTTGGGAATTTTACAAGGACAACGGAATTCCTTTTTTGCGAGAACTTTTCTTGCGATTGGACAAATCTGATAAATTGCAAACGGTTACTTTTAGCGAAGTAGTAAACCAAAGCAATGCAAAAGATTTTTTCCCACCACTTACATCAATTAGAGCCGGTTCGTGGATTAATGCCAATTTCAATATTTGGATTGGGCACGAAGATGACATCAAAGCTTGGAATGTACTGTCTAATGCAAGGGCAACTTTTGAAAATTTACGCCACACCTTGGATAGTGAACTTGAGAGAGAAATTTTGAATGAAATTATGATTGCTGAAGGCTCGGATTGGTTCTGGTGGTATGGTCCGGAGCACCACACTGAAAATAAGGCAGAGTTTGATTTGCTCTTTAGGCATCATGTTTCGCGAATTTACGAATTGCTCAAATTGGAAATTCCGGATGAGCTAAATGTGCCGATTGCAAACCATTTCTTAGAGTCGGGCGTTAAGAAGCCAAAGGAGGAAATTACGCCGGATTTGAATCTTTCGCCGATTTCCGAATCTTGGCGCTCGGGCGGTAATATTGATTTAAATACCGACAACTCTTCGATGCACAAGTCGGGAAGCGTAATTGAATCTTTCAAATATGCTTATGATGAAAATCAATTATATTTGGGAATAAAATTATCCGAAAATGTCACCGATTTTGCATTAAAAATTATTTTTGAAAATCATGTAGAAATTAAATATACGAGATTAAATAAATTATCAAAAATTGAATTAGAAAATATTAGCGAAGTAAATATTTATAACAATAATAATTTTGTTAATTTTGCTCTGCAAATTGATAAAATAATTCAAAATAATAAATTATCCTACTTAAAATTAATTATCGAATCAGCGGGGGAGACTATTCAAATTCCGACGGACGGATTTATGGAAATATAATGAATATTATTTAAAATATTTTTTGACAACTTTGAAAACAATACTTGTATCAAATCCTAAATAAATAAGGTGATTTGCAAGTGACGATTTTTGTTTTTCGGGGATTTTATTCCTGATTGATTTCATTTTCTTTTCGGCTGCTTTTTCGGCAAATTCGATAATATTTTCCTGTGGATAAAATTTATTTATTGCCTCGTCTGCCATTTGTGCATTAACGCCTTTTACCATCAATTCAGATTTCATTCGCCTAATTCCGATCGATTTCCGTGCTAAAGTACTGTTGATAAAAGTGATAGCAAATTTCATATCATCAATCAAGCCAAATTCGTCCAAAAAAGCCAACAAGCTTTCATGAAAGGCTGCATCATGTTGTTTTGTGCGCATGTACTGCCGCATTTGCTTTCGTGTGCGGGGCTTCATTGCAGCATAGCGGTAACATTGTTGTTTGGCGGTAAGAAGTTTTTGAGCATTGATTAATTGCTCGATTTCTGCAGCTTCCAGCTCCAAATCTTTCCTCAATCCGCTGTTGACCACAATATCCAAATGCACTTCGATTTTGTCACGATTTTCGTAAAATTCGATTACACAGAGATTACTTCTCTGATTTTTCTGCTTAACGCTCCTTATTTTTGCTCTTTCCATAAAGTCTAAAATAACAAAAAATGCCGAAAACTAAACAGTTCTCGGCATTTAATTCATAATAAAATTATTTTACAATAGGAATCTTGCTCAGCAAAATCAAATTTTTCGGGTCGGTGTAATCATATTGAAATAAGCCGTCTTCGCCAATCATCAGCAATGAAGAGCCGAGCGGAATCACATCGAATGTTTTGATGTCGCTTTGCCAATCCAACAATTTGATTTCTGCAGGATTTGCCACATCGTAAACTTTCAAACCCGCGGGTCCATCACACAAGAAGAGTATATTATTGTCCAAGCCCAATCCGGCAGGCTCTTGCATAGGATAAGTCTTAATCAATTTTGGGTTGGTCAAATCGCTAATGTCGAGCACGTCTAATTGATTCAGATTGCCGACGCAACGCGTGCCTGTGCGAAGAGTTACATAAGCGTATTTGTCATTGGCAACCACAGGGTCGCAACCGCGTGCATGACTAAATTGACCCAATTGCTTTGGATGAGCAGCATCTGACACGTCATAGATGAACATTCCGGTTGTAGAGCCGATGAAAAGCTTGTCCCTGAATGGAAATATTGTCTCGATTTCCCACCCAATACTCACTTTTGACCAAACTTTTGGGTCGCGTGGAGTCGAAATATCGAATAATTGCAAGGAAGTCATATCGACCGAGTACAAATATTTATCATAAATGGTAAATCTTGCCATCGAGCCACCCTTGCCTGTTTGGCTCGGGTTTCCTTTGCTGTTGTCCATGCTTATATCGCCGTTTCCAAATTCTCTATTACCCACCGGATAGTCGTGATTTAAAGGTCCCTTGCCGCAATCTTCATAATAATATTTGTAAACAGTGTCCTTCAGAACATACTCGACCACCATGCCTTCCTTAGTTTCAGCACCACCCCAGAGCCCATCGGTGAGCATAGGGAAGATGCCCTCAATTCTCTTGACTACGGTAGGCGAGGAAGGGTTGCTGATGTCGAGAGCCACCAAATCTATGTAGCTATTCGCAAATAAGATATTGTTGCGAACAGCCATATCGCCATTGCCGGGAATCTCGATGAATGAAAGGTTTTTGGGCATACGTGGGTTAGTGTTGTCAATCACATGAATCCCTTCGTTACGTTCGTTGACAAGTATATACTTACCGTAAAAGTAGATTTTGCCCGGATTTTTCAATGCACGAGCGGTTCCTGCTTTTACACCGTTGCGGATTTCATCTAAGTTCTTGTAAACAGGAACCCAGATTTGCGTTGGATATTCCACTACTTCCGTAGTGCAACAACTGCCAATGAAGGCGATTGTCAAAATCGAGAATACTACTGATGCTAAGGCTCTCATGTTCATCACCCTGTATATTTACTGAAACATCGTCAAATTTCTTATTTAGAATCCAACATTTTCATTACTCAAACTTATCGAAAATCACGAAGCAAAGCAACAAAAATTTCAGGAAATTTCCATCTCCTAAACATATGACACATGAAAGTCCAAAAAGGAACAAAAAAAATTAAAAATTTTTTGATTTTAAAATAAAACATGCCGAATCTCCTTGATGCTGGCGATTCAACTCTGAGGCTTGATGTCGGAAATTGCGGATTTCTTCGCGTGTAAAGATAGATTTGGAACGATTTACAGCATAAGATTTTTCGTCCTTTAAGGGGATGCCTTGCAGGTATTGCTCACTACCCCAAAATTGAATATCGGTGGAATCGTAGGTGACATCGGTGATTGTCAGATTTGCACTTTCAGCCATAATTTGCATACTTCGCACCGAGTGCAGATATAAGTGGCGGGGAGCGTCCAACTGAACCCAATCAGTGCCGTATTTTGTCCATGCGTAAGATGGCATGACCGGAATTCGGATAAGGGCATGAGCGCCTGGTTTGAGCAGCCGCTGAATATCTTTGAGCGTTTCGAGTGGTTCCGGAACATGCTCGAAGGAGTGGTGCATCATAATCAAATCAAATTGCTTATCCAACTCGATTGTGTACTTTTTGTGAATTGCCAAGCCCTTACCGTAGTGTATGTCCGCCGCGATAAAGGGGTCTGCACCGGTTAAATGCCTGAATCCTGCATTTTGCATATTCAAGAGCAACTGCCCCGAGCCACAGCCGACCTCAAGAATCTCCGATTCATAGTCAACGCCGGTTTTATTGAACCACCAAGCTTCGAAAGGTTCGCCGTATATCATTTTGAGCAAAGCACCAAGCAAATTCGGGCGTTTGAGTAGATGGTCGGCAAGTCTCCTCTTGAAAAACAGCTTGAACTTGCTCTGATTTTGGATGTTTGAATATGCGTAATAATCATTTGCGGGATAGTATTTGTTTAGGTTTTCGGGAATCGTCGCTATCTGGAGGCATCCGCAGTTACCACATTCGATATACTCAAATTCGTCACGCATCCCGAACATCATCTCCTTAGCGACATGAATCCGATTATTTTCCACATTGCCACAAATTCTACATTCACTCATTTTTTCTCCTTATTCATAGCTACAAAAATAGGACTATTTCCGCTAAGTACAAAAAATGGTGGGATTGATGTATGTAGTCTAAAACTAAATAGCCCGTGAATTCATTCATGGTGCTTTTTGTCGCATATCTTTTACATGTCCCAAAAATACAATATTTTGGACACATAGCAAAAAAAAATCCTGTCAGTTGTAACAACTGACAGGACAGAAATAAATTATCAATATTTATTTATCTAATGTGTAAAATGCTTTTGAATTAATTCAAGTAATACAGATTTGTTAATAGGTTTTCCAATATAATCGTTGCATCCGGCTGCGATAGTCTTTTCTCGGTCGCCTGAAAGCCCAAAAGCTGTTTGAGCAATTATGATAACATCGTTGTTGAATTGGCGAATTTGACGGGTAGCATCATATCCATTCATATCAGGCATTTGAATATCCATCAGAATTAAATCAATGTCAGGGTTATTGTGGCAGATTTCAACTGCTGCAGTGCCGGTTCTTGCTCTTAATATTTCTTTGCTAATTTTTTTGACAGTTATTGAAATCAATTGCCCGGATGTTTCATCGTCTTCGGCAATTAAAATTTTCAATCCCTCAACTTCCGGTTTAATTGGGCTGACCACACCATCAGTCTGTTTATTAATTGTTTCCTTCGGTTCGGTGATATAAGGCAAAGAGAAATAAAATGTTGAGCCTATTCCTTCTTCGCTATTAACCCACATGTCTCCACCGAGTAGCTCCACAAATGCTTTAGAAATAGATAAACCCAAACCTGCACCTTGTCGAGCCATTTTGTCATTTATATCGGCTTGAATAAAGCGTTCAAAAATCGCTTCCTGTCTATTCTTCGGAATTCCTATTCCGGTGTCTTTAATATAAAATTCCAATACCGAAGTTTCGTTTTCAGTTCTGACGTTATACCCAAATTCTATTGACCCTTCATCTGTATATTTAATTGCATTTTTGACAAGATTGGTAAGAATTGCATATATTTTTTCACGGTCGGAATTAATAACAGCATCTTTTCCTGCTAATGACTTTTTAGAGGAAAATTTGATTTTCTTTTTATCCATCTCAGGTTTGAAGAATGTAAAAATATAATCAATTTGTTCGTTAATATTGGTTTCCTTCGAATGCAATTCCATTAGCCCGGATTCGATTTTCGAAATATCAACAATATCGTTGATGATATTGAGCATACGGATACCACTTTGCTCCATGAGTTCGAGATATTCACTTCGCTCCTCACCGGTAAGGTCAGCTTCTTTCAAAATGCTGGCAAAACCTAAAATACCGTTCATCGGAGTCCGGATTTCATGTGACATATTGGCTAAAAATGCAGATTTAAGTCTGTCGCTTTGTTCGGCGTGTTCTTTGGATTTAATTAACTCTAGATTACTTTCGTATTTCTCAGTTATATCTGAAGCAATTCCAACTCTTTTTAATATCTGTCCCGTATCATCAATTATTGGAAATGTTTTGGCATTTATCCATCGTATTTGATTTGCTGTTCGTAATATTCGATACTCATAGTTGAATAATCCTAAATCATTGAATTCGCTTGATATAACTATTTCCTCTACATTAGATTTATCATCAGGGTGAATTCTATCGGTAAACATCTTGGGGTCTTCATAAATATCTTGACAAGGAATACCCCAAATCTTTTCAAATGAAGGGCTTATATAAATCATTTCACTTTTTGTTCGCAACCAAAAAACTTCGTCTATATTTTCAGCTATTTGTCTGAATTTATTTTCAAATTCTTCAGCTTTTTCCTTTGCTAGTATTAATTCCGCAGCTCTCTTTTCTTTTAAATCATTTTGAAAAGCAAGTTCATTGTTAGCAATGATTAATTCTGCCGCCCTCTTTTCTTTTTCATCATTTTGAAAAGCAAGTTCTTTGTTGGCAATGATTAATTCCGCAGCCCTCTTTTCTTTTAATTCATTTTGAAAAGCAAGTTCATTGTTAGCAATGATTAATTCTGCCGCCCTCTTTTCTTTTTCATCATTTTGAAAAGCAAGTTCTTTGTTAGCAATGATTAATTCCGCAGCCCTCTTTTCTTTTAAATCATTTTGAAAAGCGAGTTCTTTGTTGGCAATGACTAATTCTGCCGCTCTTTTTTCCTTCTCATCGTTTTGAAAAGCGAGTTCTTTGTTAGCAATGATTAATTCCGCCGCTCTTTTTTCCTTCTCATCGTTTTGAAAAGCGAGTTCTTTGTTAGCAATGATTAATTCTGCCGCTCTTTTTTCCTTTTCATCGTTCTGAAAAGCGAGCTCTTTGTTAGCAATGACTAATTCAGCAGCACGTTTCTCCTTCTCATCGTTTTGCAAGATAAGTTCTTTGTTGGCAATGACTAATTTAGCAGCCCTTCTTTCCTTCTCATCATTTTGAAAAGCGAGTTCTTTGTTGGCAATGATTAGCTCTGCAGCTCTTTTTTCCTTCTCATCATTTTGAAAGGCAAGCTCTTTATTGGCAATAACAAATTCTGCTTCTTCCTTTGCTATTAAAGATTTCAAAGTATTATTCTCTTGAATAAATGCTTGTAGCTCTTTTAGGAGCTCTTCTTTGGTCATGTCCTGAATGTCCATATCAAATTTGTTTTAAATGATGAACTGTCTATTACTTTGGATTTTTTGAATTTTCCAATTGGTTTATCTACATCTTTTCGATTAACTTATTACAAAGATAACAAATTATCTTGATTTTCCAACCAAAAATTCCAAACAAAATTCTTACAGAGTTGGGAATGACTGTCAGGGCTATAAATGTAGCATCATTGCTTCAAAATCGCTATCAAATCTGAGTGGAGGACTTTCTTGAGTTGATAATATGGTGCTTTTTGTCGCTTATCTTTTTAGTATGTCCCCAAATACAAAATATGGTACACATAGCAAAAAAAAATGTTCTGTCTTTGTTACAACTGACAGGACGAGTAAATTATCAAAATCTAAATTTCACTCCCAAATTAAATCCAAAATTATCAAATGGAAATGACATCCATTTGACTTCTCGCGCTTTATTGGGGTCAGGACTTGTTTCTTCATAGGATGAAATGTTATTTGTTAATCTTAAGTTTTTATCTCTATAAGTTAGCTTAGGTAAAATATTACTTCCATATTCATAATATTCTGTAATTTCGCCATTTGCGGGTAAATAACTCATACTAATCGAATTAGCTTGAATGAAAAAGGATAAATTTTCCTGAAATTTGATTTCCATCCCAAATGCACCGGTAATACCGATGGGTGTGCCACCGGATGCTTCCAAAGTATTTCGATTGCCGGATGATTTATGAGTGAATTCCATATTACCTATTCCAAATGCTACTCCCAATTTTAAGAAAGGAATGAATAAATTATCTCCTGCGGAAAGAACAAGTGAGGGGTTGATTATAAACATTTGACCGGAACTTACTACTTCAAATTTATTCGTTTCGCTATATTGTTTTTTGGTCAAGAATGTTTTTTCAGGGAGATAAGAAAGTCCAATTTCAACAGCAAAATATTCGACAATATTGTAGCCAAAGTCCATTCCAAAGTTAACACCTTCGCCAAATGAAAATTCCTCAGTATTTAAATAAGAGCCGCCATGATTTTTATAACTGCTCAGAAACATTGTAGTAGTATTGTCAACACCGCTTAAGCTAAAGCCATAACCTGCTTTTAATGAGGTATAAAATGATTGAGAGAATGCCAAAATTGGCATAGCAATCAACAACACAACAGATAAAATCCAAATATTTAATAAGGATGATTTCATTTCAAACTCAGTATGTCAATTAAAAAAGCAAATATATGAAAATTTCGATAAGGTAACAAAAAATTATTTTGGTTCTTTCTTTGATACAACTGACAGAATGGGCAGTAAAAAATTCAAGGGCTATGATAATTTTAAATTTTGTATTCAAAACTTATTAATCTTATTTTTTTACATCTTCAGGTTCATTTGTCACGGTTATATTCATCCCTCTAACATATCGATTTAAAAAATTAATAAGGCGGGAATTTATGGATTGTAGCTGAACTTGGCTGCCATATGAACCGGGAGCAACGGCTTGAGAATTATATGTGAAATGATTTCCTTCTTTTACTAACAAACCATAACTCGGACTTGGCGAATAGGTGAAACAATATGCTGCATATACATTACCCAAACCGGCTGCCACTGCCTGACCATATTCAGCACCACCATAAAAATAGGCTGTGGGGAAATTAAAATCTTGGAAAAAGTCCGCTTCAAAATATCTTTTTTGACTGTAAAGCCAGTTTAATTCTCCCATCGAAAATAAAAACATTGCGTTCGGAGAAAATCTATTTTCCAAAACTTTCATTACTGTCCAAGCACCCATTGAATGACCGCCAAGAGATATATTTTGTTTATCAATATTGAAAACGGAAGAATTAACGAATTCTATGGTAGATTTCAATTCTGAAATTCTATATTCATAGTTCTCTCCATTTTCAAAAGGATTATTTGATAAATATTCAAGAGCTTCTTGTAAAGTACCATTTGATTGTCCCTGTATTCTGACAGACATAACAGCATCATTATGGTCAGGAACAAAAACATAATAGCCTGCTCGAGCAAGCGATTCACAAATTTCGATAGACCCAATTCCTCCACCTGAGAACCCGTGTGAAAAAATAATTACCGGATGATTTTTATTTATCTCCGATGCATTATATGAAACCTTTCCCTTGACTAGCAACCCAGTTGAAGCAGTGTTGTAATTATATTCTAATTCCTTGTCATAAGTAGGATACCACAAAGCAAGCATTATACTGTCCTTTTCATTATTTGCAATTTTGAAAAACTTATAACCTGCATTAATAGTTTCAGTCGGATCAGGTTTAATTACATCGCTACTACTACACGACATCAACATTAGCCCAATGAATAGGAAAATGATAATTGATGGTGATGTAAAAGCATTGGGTTTCCTAAAATTTAGTTTATATTTTTGATTTGCATTCATTATTTTAATATATTTATTTAATCAATCTAATTATTATTCTAAGTTATCCAATTTGTTACTATCTTTGTCTCAAACACATTTTATTTTTTAGTTATTTCTCGAATCATTCCTTTGAAAATGAAACCATGAAGAGGAAGTACACTATACCAATACAATCTTCCAATCAAACCCCAAGGTCTGAATGTAGCTGTTTGTATTAACTTGTTATCGACGACTCTGAATTCAAGCCAAGCTTCACCCGGTAATTTCATTTCGGCAAATAGAAGTAAGCGTCCCTCTTTTTTATTAGCATACAATACTCTCCAAAAATCTAAGGCATCACCTGCATTTAAGCTATTCGCTGAAGTTCGCCCTCTTCTTAAGCCAACTCCTCCTGCCATTTTATCAAGAAAGCCTCTAAATTGCCAAAGCCGGTTTGCATAATACCAACCATTTTCGCCTCCAATGCTCCAAATTTTATTTATACAAGCCTCTCTATCGGCGAATACTTCTTCTCTTATATCTTTGTAACATCCATAAATTGGTACTTGGATAAACTCTGACAAAGCAAGGTTGAAACTACTGCTTATGAAGGCATCCTTCCAACTTGAAACCACTTCGTTATTTTCAATTTGACTAAATGCTCTTTCTAAAGATGAGCGGTAACTAATTGGCTCAATTTCTAATATTTTGTTTATATCATCATTTCGACATATAACCTCAACTTTCATACTACTAACTAATGCAATTGCAAGCTTGTAGGATATTGATGTTACAAAATATAACCAGTATGAAGAAAGCTTTGGCGTCATAACAGGTACAATAAATATATGGCGTTTAAGATTTCTAATATCCGCGAATTCTAAAAGCATTTCTTTATATGATAAAATATCGGGACCACCTATATCAAAATTTTGATTGTAAGTTGTGGAGTTAAAGATGGTTTTTGAGAGAATTTTAATTACATCTGATATTGCTATTGGCTGACATCTGGTATTTAGCCATTTGGGAGTAATCATAATAGGAAGCTTTTCCACCAAATCCCGCATTATCTCGAAAGATGCACTTCCTGAGCCAATGATAATTCCGGCTCTCAAGGTAGTTAAATTGTAAGCACCTTTGCTAAGTTCAGTTTCAACATTTTTCCTAGATGCTAAATGTTTAGACAAAGCTGATTCATTCACAATTCCACTTAAATATACAACATGTTGCACATTAGTATTAGAAATTGCAAATCGGAAATTTTCTGCCGATTGTTGTTCTTGCTGATGATAGTCAGAGGAGGACGACATTGAATGCACTAAATAAAAAGCTCCATCAATATCTTGCGGAATACGCTCCAGCGTTACTTTGTCCAGCAAATCAATCTGAATTATTTCAATTTTAGATTTTAGCGATTCAGGTGGAGAAAATCTTTTAATGTCCCGAACGCAACAAATCACCTCATGCCCATTTTCGACCAAAATAGGAAGAAGTCGTTTGCCAATGTATCCTGAAGCTCCTGTTAGTAGTATTTTCATTTTTTTTAATTAAACCCAACGTTTCTACTTTTGAGCAGAAGCTACTATGTGCTGATTTTCTTTTTTTTCAGTCCAATAATAATGAGCGCTACACCTAATAGCAATATTATAACTGAACCCCAAACATATCCTTTGCCGTAATGCGATAATACATTGTAGTCAAAAAAATACCGCCCACCTTGGAACAAACCAATGAGAAATAGAATTATACCAATTGCAAGGATTACTTTTTTCATCATTATTGAATTAATAGCCAGGGTTATATTAATTATAACCCTGACATTGAATTTACTTTATTTTTTAACAGTCGTTGTAGTTGGCGTATAAATACCAAATGTTATAGCATTCAATAAACCATCAACAAAAGTATGTTGAATAGTCACAGTATAATTTGCTGCGCCACCTGCCATTTTTGTGGGGTCTGAAGTTTTAATAGGTGCTAAACCATAAATTAAGTAATGGTTTTTCTCTACAACTTCAACTCCGGTTTTGGCACCTTCGCCTACATTATAGGTCAAAGTGTAACAAGATGCCATTAAAAAAGAAATCGCTACTATCAGAAACAAACTCACTAATGTTCTTCTCATCGTATATACCCCTAATGTTTACTTCCTACTCATAAGGCTTTTCGGAATACGCCCCGTTTTTTAGTGTGGGTTCTGGTCTCCACATTCTCGGTTAAATAACACTAAATATTCTGTCATAACGGGTGGTCAGCCCTTTTTGACCCAACAATTCATATATTTAACTTTCAAAAATTCGTTTATTACTTAATAAAATTTTTTCTAATACAAACATACAAAAAAGCTTTAAAAAAAGCAAACAAAAATTTTCGTATTTGAAAATGTCTGCAAGAGTTCATTTCGTCTTGTCTTTGTTACAAAGACGGCAGGGGAAAGAGCGGCTATAAATGCTGTCTTTGTAACAACTGACAGAACAGCCTCACTCCTCCAACCACCCGAACCACACCCGCTGGTCAATGATTGGGATATTATTTTGTTGGCAAATCTTCATCGTATGCCCGGTGCCGCCCGAGAGTGCTTTGTCCAAATCGTCGTAGAAAATGCCAAAGGATGCGGCTTTGATGTCGTCGGTGCCAATCGCCTTAATCGTATCGCGGAGGATGTAAGCCGCTTTGATAGAGTTGCGATTTTTGTCGCCGGACACAAATTGGTCAATCAGCTTACCCATTTTTTTATTGCTTTTGGACTGATAAACCACCTCCGATTCCGAGACTATGTCAATGTCGTCCAGCGAAATGGTGTCGTAGGCTTGGTTTTCCACTTGTCTATGCCCGAAATAGGGGGTAATGACTTGCAAACGCTTATTATCCACCGAGTTGACGCCATCGGAAAAGAACTTGTCGGCACCGCTTGCATTCCCGCTCCTGAAGGTCATCTTCACCGTCCTGGCAGCCAATAATTTCCCCAGAGCAAACAATTTTTCCTTGTCCTCTTCCTTCACATTCCGCTTGCCCTCCAGCAGGACAACCGAATCCTCAAAATCATACCGCTCTATAAATTGTGTTAATGTCATTATTTTTACTTTGTTTGAGAATGTAAGGTACTTCACCCTTTCAAGAAGCCGTACTCATACACCTTTGGTTCGATTTTCTTTGCTAATAATTTCAATCTGTCGCGTAAATTGCCTATCAAACGCATATACTCGGCGTCATCGCTTTTGTTGTTCATCTTTCCGGTGGCGTTGCGACCTTGGAAATGCTCGCGAATGTCGTAGAGCGAAGCGTTAACGTTGCAATTGGGTTGTGCGTGGTAATATTTCCAGAGCTCTCTGCCGGCATCAAAGACGGCGGTTGCGACCGGCGAAAACTTGAGCGGAGCCCGACCATAATCTTCTACAGGCTCAAATATCATCGAAAATGTAGTAATAGATTTCTTATGTGGTTTAGATTTCCCTTTTATAAAATCGGTCATAAAGTTGTTGTCGAATTTCTCTCTTGCGTTTACTTCTTGCTCTGTGAAAGGTATCCAGAAGTTTGTGCCATGGTTTGACTGAATATTATTGTTAAATAGAGTATATGTGAGACAATCGTTTTGAAATTCTTTATCTTTTTTCCATCCGTCATTTGGATATAAAAATTGGTCCCGGTCGTTCAACCAAGAGGCTTTGATTATAGTCCTCATTGTTAGGTATATACAAGGTATATAAATATTCGATTCTGTTATTTGAAACTGAGTCATACTAGAATCAGTAGAGTTGTTAACATACACCATTGATTGATGTTGAAAATCGTTACCCCTGTAGTGCAAAATCCCAATATTAACTTTGTTAGAACTCTTGAACATTCTTATCCAATCGTTAATATATTTATAATTGTCATATGCTATTAATCTTTTAGTACCTATTTTATTGCCATTTTTATCGAAAATATCAGCCTTTATATTATTCATATATTCTTGAAATTTCAAATTCCATATTTTAAATCCAATAGGGAACTTACCTTTTACATTATCAAATGTATCAGCTTCGACAATAAAAGCTTTTTCAATTTTTGCTCTAAAAATATTTCTAAAATCGTTGAAATTAGGTGATTGAATTGCTTTTAATTTCGAGAATTCACCTATATATGCAGAAGGTATTTCAAAATATATTCTTGTTAAAAATTGAATGAATAGTTCCAAATTTCCTTTTTTTAAAATATCTGCATATTTATAGTATATTTTATTTTGAGCTAAATTTTCTTTGAATGAATTATTGCTTAAATTTTCCTTATTTGTATGCTCCGCATACGGCGGATTAATATAAATCACTAACTTTTTTCTTTTTTCGGGGTCGTTGATTATTTCCAAAAGCGGTTTGGGCAGCTTTGTAAATTCGTCATTCAGGAAATCGAATTGGAAAACGTGGTCTTCGAGCAAGTTTGCACCGTTTTTGATACGGTCTCTCATCACTTCTACGTCTTGAGTATCGAGTGTCGAAGCCCAAATATTGTACTTGTTCGTAAGCCCTGTGAGCAGATTTCCCGTTCCTGCGGCACAATCCCAGATATAGTATTCGTCCTGCCAATCCTCGCCCAACACATCGGTCAAATATTTTTGCGATAGTTCCACCCAAATTTGCGGAGTAAAGAATGAACCTTTCCGCTCCCGAACGTCTTGCGGAACGAGCAAATCACGCCGCTCAACGATATAATCCCAATATTCCTCTTTGGGCGGGCGCTCGTATTTGTTCCAAAACTGATTGTGAGCGGTTTGCTCGTCATTGAAAGAAGTCGTCAGCGAGCTGAACATACCCGATTTGTCAATTTTTCGGTCAAGCTCGTAGTAAGTTTTCTTGAGCAGCACAAATAGCTTTTCTTTAATCGTATTATTTTCTTCCGACAACAAATCGGCAAGGTAGAAATCGCCGTCAATAATTCCGGTCTTTTGGGCGATTTGCCAATTGACGGCAATCGTGGGCTTAACGGCAGTCAGCCATTTGTTGTAAATCACCATGAAATTGTTCTTGTCAATCCGGATTTTTGTCACTCCAAACTTACTGACAATAAAATTTTCCTTGATGAATTTTTGGAGTTCCTTCGCATCCTTATCAAAATAGAATATGAAAGCATTTTGGTTGATACTGCTCCGCACCATATTCAAAATAATTTGGAATTCTTTGGAATCGTGATTGGACGGTGCGACGTTCCAATTGAAATCATTGATATAGAAAATTTCGCTAATATCATTATACGGAATGAACGCAATTTTCTCCAAATCCAAAGCCCCAAGCATCACCGGAGGCAAATACTTGTCGAATGTCCGAGCCTTGCCAATCGTCAGCACCAATTGTGCAATCGATTTGTACGGGTCGGCGATGCCCGCTTTAGCCTCCGCCCACAGCAAAGACTCCTGCTCGTGCGGCTCCTTCTTCTTGTCGTACATCGCAACGCAAAAATCAACATTGCCGATAATTTTCGTCCAATCATACTGCCAAAAAAAATCTCTGGCAATCCTATTTTTTAGTTCTTCTTCTTTCATGTTATTGTATGGCATAGTTTGGGGGGATTTAGGTAACAGTTTTTAAGTAAATGAATTCACCAGATTTTATAGATAAATTTTCAATATTACTATTTTCCAATATCATACATCCTTCATGAATTGATAATACTTCAAGTAGGACATCATCACATAGTCCAAGTACATTTCTAGCTATTTTTTTAGCTTTTTCTAAACCAACGAAAGAATTATTAAATGACTTTTTGTCGTGCCTAGTACCATCATCATTCCATGATACTTGCCTTGTTTTAGTATTAATGTGTTTTTTTTTGGCAATATGAACATGCAATTTTCCAGAATCAGAATGTGGATTATCGAGTCTAACGAAATAACCATTTTCCGCGGATTGTTCCCAATATCCTTCTATCAAAGGTTTCTCTGATTTATTAATTTCAATAATAATGTAATCAAGATTATATATATTATCTTGTTTTATAAACTCTTTAAAAGTTTTCATAATCAATTTCCTTATGTAAAATCATCATTAATTTCTATCAAAAGTTTCAAGTATTTTTACTAATTGTTTGAATTCCTTAATTCTTCGACAATCTGTCTAAGTTCAATTATAGGTATCAACTTACTAGGACCATATTTTAAAAACCATTTATTATCAGTTTTTATAAGTTTCAATGTATTACCTTCAGGAGTTCTTTTAGCTTGATTTATTTCTAAATCAACATTCCAACATACGACATAATCAAAAGTTTCAAAAGCATGTCCATGCCTAAATAAATTTGACAATACATATTCTAATTCAACAAGCAAAGAAGAATTATCATCTTTTTCACAAATTAAATCAGTTGTTGATTTATCAGAATGATGACCAATTTTTAAACCGTCGAATTTTTCAGGATATTTAGTTAAAAGTGCTGTAAATAATATAGCTACCTGAGCTTCATTATTTGGTATTTTAAGAACTGGAATATCAAGGCCACTTATTGAAGGTAAACTTGAATAATTACTTATTCTATTTTTAAGTGATACTATTCTTTTCTTTTGGTCAGCTTGAGCTATTTCTTCAACTCTCAACTTAATATATGATTCTTCAGCTACTGATTTGATTTGTGTTCTCCATAATATGTCAAATTCATTTAGAATCCATTTTATTTTTGGGTCATCTTCATTTGATATATTATTTCTATCAGCAGTCAAATCGAAATTTTGAGAATTCAATAATAAATGGTAATGTTGATAATTTGAGTCTTTCAACAAATCACGTCTATTTACTACCGGAATAAAGTCTTTGCATAAATATAAACCAAATCTTGATTTTTGTGTTTCTCCTTGATGAAAATGAGAAATCTCTCTTCGTTTTGATTTGCCAGAGACTGTACCATATAATTGAAATGAAACAAATTCTTGCTCAATAGTAGTTTCACGATAAAATGGACCAAAATGCCTACAGTAGTTATCAGAACGAGGGTTTTGATCATTATTAAAATCATATATTGGATTTTCATTTGGTTCAGCAAACTGATGACTTCCTGCAAATTCAATATCTTTTTTATTCAATTCATCTCTTAAAAATATTTTTGGTGAAATATGAATATTTTGTACATATTTTTGGAGTTGAATTTTATCAGCAAACTTTGTTTTAAATGATCCAGCTGCTGTGTACCACAAAATATAATCTTGCAAAGTGTCAATGTTAAAGTATCTTTCAGGATGGTCAATTCTGTAGTCTTGAATTGATATAATAGTTCCATCTTTTCCAGGTTGATATTCTATCTCATCAAATTCATACTTAGGTAACACATTTTGATTTAACTTATCCCATGGTTCATTTAGAGTAGCTTTGTATCGTTTCTTTGAATCTTTATTTTGAGATTCAACTAAAAGTTCATGACTTCTAAAGTAAGTTTTAGTACCTAATCCTTTTTGTCCAATATTATTTTTTAGTTTTTGAGAATCACCTAGATTAAAGAACCTTTCAAACTCTTCAACTCCCATTCCATTACCATCATCTGAAATTTCTATACAAAAAATATTGTCGGAATTGCGAAATATTTTTATCATAATCTCACTTGATTTTGCATCATGTGAATTACTAATTGCTTCTCGAATAACTTCAAGGGGATTAACCAGGTTTTTGGCAATTTCGCGGTACAAACTAATCTGGTTTACTTTTAATTCTTTTTCCATTCTATTTCCATTCTATTTCAATTTATCATACTCATCACCTATCTACGCACACTCAATAAATGACTTTACAAACATACAAATTTCATTCGTAAAAAACAAAACATCAGTCTCCTATATTGCCGGGTGGTGTCTCTTGTGTGGGCTTTTGGAGCAGGTGCCTCCGCAGAGACTTATGAGACTGGAATACGTGTTGCCACAATATTTGCACACATATTTTGACTTTTCGCTCCCTTCGTATAGACCGTGCAGTGGTCCATCGGGGTTCTTTGAGCAAGTGCCTGCCGTCAAACTGAATACGGTAGCATACTTTTGTCCGCACCATTTGCAATTGAAATACGCCATAAATTCACCACTTTTGTTTATGCCTACTCTTTTCGGTTTTCGGCTTCCCCAATCTCTCTACAAATATAAGAAATTATCCGTCAAATTGTGTCGTTCATCTTTTATCATCACGATTTTGAGTCAATATTTCCGTTGTATAAGTCCCAAATAGGGAAGATTAGGTCGTAATCATTCCAATTGAGATTTCCATCAATCAGACTAAATTTTGCAAATTTTTTCTCATCAAGATACTTTTTAATGGAAGGATGCAACGATTTAGATAAAAATGGCTTGAAATCAACCAATTTTTCCGTACCGTCACTAAAGATTATCCGAATCGCATAATCTGACAGATATTTCGCTGAATCAATTTTCAATTGTTCAACATCTGTTTCTTGGTCATTATATTCAACTAATATTCTCATGATAATCGCTTTGTTATTTTTTCCCTACATACAAACTTACAAAAAAGTTTCAATATTTACACAAAAAAAAATCCCCACTCTTTCGAGCAGGGATTCTTGAATTTTGAAGTGCAGTGGCGGATTAATACATTCCGTCCATGCCGCCCATTCCACCCATGCCGCCCGGCATTTGTGGCATAGCGTCTTCTTTCTTTGGTTTTTCGACGATTGTTGCTTCCGTAGTCAGGAGCAATCCCGATACTGATGCAGCATTTTCTAATGCAACGCGGCTAACCTTAGTTGGGTCAATTACGCCTGCATCATACAAATCGCCGTATTCGTTTGTCGAAGCGTTGTAGCCGTATGCTCCGCTTCCTGCTTTGACATTGTTCACCACTACTGATGCTTCTTCGCCGGCGTTAGAAACGATTTGGCGAATTGGCTCTTCGACTGCACGACGAATGATTTGAATACCTGTGCGTTGGTCTTCGTTGATTGGTGACAATGTATCCAAATGGTGCAATGTTCTGAGGTAAGCTACACCGCCGCCGGGTACGATACCTTCTTCTACTGCTGCGCGAGTTGCATGCAATGCATCTTCTACGCGAGCTTTCTTTTCTTTCATTTCAATTTCAGTTGATGCGCCGATTTTCAAAACGGCAACGCCACCACTCAATTTTGCTAAGCGTTCTTGCAATTTTTCGCGGTCGTAATCGCTAGTAGTTTTTTCGATTTGAACTTTGATTTCGTTGATGCGTTTTTTGATTTCATCAGGATTTCCGGCACCTTCTACTACTGTAGTGTTGTCTTTGTCAATGATGATTTTCTTAGCTGAACCGAGGTAAGCTAAAGTTGTTTGGTCTAATTTGTAGCCTTTTTCTTCGCTGATTACGGTTCCGCCTGTCAATACTGCGATATCTTCGAGCATTGCTTTGCGTCTGTCGCCGAATCCCGGAGCTTTAACTGCTGCAATACGCAATGTACCACGCAATTTGTTTACTACCAATGTTGCTAATGCTTCGCCTTCTACATCTTCTGACAAAATCAAAAGTGAGCGACCTGATTGTGAAGTTTTTTCTAAGATTGGCAAAATATCTTTGATTGCGGAGACTTTTTTGTCGTGAATCAAGATATATGGGTCTTCGAGGATTGCTTCCATCGAATCTGCATCAGTGATGAAGTAAGGGGAGAGATAACCGCGGTCGAATTGCATACCTTCTACGGTATCGAGCGAAGTTTCAGTGCCTTTTGCTTCTTCAACTGTGATAACGCCGTCTTTGCCAACTTTTTCCATTGCTTCTGCAATTAATTCGCCGATTGTGGAATCGTTATTAGCTGAAATTGTACCAACTTGAGTGATTTCTTTCTTGCCTTCAACGTCGCGGCTCAATTCTTTCAAACCTTTGGTGATAGCGATTACCGCCATGTCAATACCACGTTTCAAATCCATTGGATTTGCACCTGCAGTAACGTTTTTCAAACCTTCGCGGTAGATAGCTTGAGCCAAAACTGTTGCAGTTGTAGTACCGTCACCGGCTACGTCAGATGTTTTGGAAGCAACTTCACGAACCATGTTAGCACCCATGTTTTCGATTGGGTGTTCGAGTTCGATTTCTTTGGCAACTGTAACACCGTCTTTTGTGACAGTAGGAGCGCCGAATTTTTTGTCAATTATTACGTTACGTCCTTTTGGACCGAGAGTAACTTTTACGGCATCAGCCAATTGGTCAACGCCGCTTTTGAGTGAAGCACGTGCTTCAGTATTGAATACTATTAATTTAGCAGACATATTTTATATCCTTTGATTGTTTATTTAATGTTTATTAGCTGATTATTGCAAAAACGTCGCTTTCGCGCATGATTAAAAGGTCTTCTCCGTCCACACTGACTTCTGTGCCGGCATATTTGCCATATAGCACTTTGTCGCCATCTTTAAGTTGCATCGGCAACACTTTGCCGTCTTCAGTTTGTTTGCCATTTCCGACAGCTACAACAATGCCTTGCATTGGTTTTTCTTTTGCTGTATCGGGGATGATGATTCCGCCACGAGTAGTTTCTTCTGCGGCAGCAGCTCTGACAATGATTCTGTCATGTAATGGTTTTAAAGCCATAATTCACTCCTATTAAAATTTTTATAAAATCTGATTAACATTTTCAAATTATTAGCACTCAATTGTAACGAGTGCTAATGCTAAAACGTAAACTGATTTTTCTTATTGCATAAAATTTTTCAGAAAATGAATTTATCTTGTATAGTATGATTAAATCGTGTTCATAATCAACTTTCGATGTAACTTTCTACCCTCTCTATGTGTTTATATTATATTGATTGTCCAAAAAATAAGTTTGTATATGGATTTGAAACAAATAGATGAAACAAAATGGGTAGATAGCTATTCCGACATGCTCTTGCGTTTTGCTTATAGCAGGATACGTGACAGAGAAACAGCAATGGATTTAGTCCAAGATACTTTTCTTTCGGCTTTGAAAAGTGTTGAAAGTTTCAAGGGTGAAATTTCCGAAAAAAATTGGCTATTTTTGATACTCCGAAACAAGATAGTAGATTACTACCGCAAGCAAGCCAGAAGTATGGTCACAAATGTTGATTTTTCTGAGAATAATGATGATGATGGTCATTTTGATGAAAATGGTTTATGGAAAAAATCTTCTGTTCCGAATGATTGGGGCACGGATGCACTTACACAAATTGAAAATCAGGAATTTCAATCAATCTTGCAAAAATGTTTGTCCAAACTTAAAGAAGCTCAGCGGATTGTATTTACAATGAAATACATTAGTGACGAAGAATCGGAAATCATTTGTAAGGAACTGGAAATCAATTCGAATAACTATTGGGTGATTATTCATCGGGCAAAGTTAAATTTACGTAAGTGTATCGAACATAATTGGTTCTCATAATGTTAAAAAAAATAATGATTACGTGCAGAGAGGCTACTTTGTTGTCCTCTAAGTCAGAAGATATGAAGATTTCTTTTGGTGATATATTGAAATTAAAAATGCACTTGACAATGTGCAAGGTCTGTGCAAATTTTGATACTCAAGTTAAATTTTTGATGGAAGCGATAAAAAAGATAGATTCTGATGTGAATTTGACAAAGGAAGAGAAGGAAGAATTAAAAAGAATGTTAAACGATAATATGAAGAATAATTAATTTATCGAATTGTAAGGTTGATATTTTAAGGCGTCTAAAATGTATAATATAGTTTTTTCATTAACATTTTGGAGTTTTAAATGTCTAAATTTCTTAAACTTTCTATGGCAATTATATTTGCCTCCTTCGTACTAATAAGTTGTAGCGACGATGATAATTCGCCGACTGATTTCAACGCTACCGACAGCGATTTTCAAAATTTCCGTACTTGGACATTAGTTGCCGAGAAAAAGGGAGCTGACCCTGCTCTCGGTGGAATGGCACACGGTGGTAACGACGAAAATGTTACTCGTAAGATTTATATTAAGCAAAACGTCAGTGTTGGCTCTAATGGCGAATACCCGATTGGGACAATTGTAGTAAAAGAATCACTCCAAGGTGATGGGTCTATTCTTGCGATTACTGCTATGACTAAAAGAGATAAAAGTTTTAACTCAAGCCATAAAGGCTGGGAATGGTTCATGCTTGCCGAAAATGGTGCTATTGGTAAAGATGCAAACGGGGATTTAATGCGTGGTGCAAACTTAATGGATGGTATGTGTAGCGGATGCCATGCCGGGGCTTCCGCTAAAGACTATGTATTTACAAAATAATAGGTTTTGAATATATTAAAAGAGGCTTTCCAAAAATGGTTAGCCTCTTTTTTTGTAGAATTCGTATGTAAATAAATCAATTATTCAAATATTTTTGTCGAGAATACCAATTATTAATGGCGATTGAGATGTTTGTGCATGATTCTGCGCGATTCGACGAGTTTTTCGTCTTCTGGCAATGCCATAAGTCGCTTATTCAAATTCAAGTCGTTTTCTTGTTGTAAAAATTCGCTAACATAATCAACCACTCTCATTGGGAAAATTCCGTCACGTTCGAATAGCATTCTATGTTGGAGCAACAATTCAGACGATTCGACACAACTTGTAGCAAGTTCAGCTAATTCCTGAAGATTTGGATTTGTGTGAATATTGTGCGAAACGTAGCTGCTATTTGTCAGTATCATCGAATCTTTCGGGTTAGTCAGTCCCCATTCTGTAGCCATAGCAACACCTGCTAATAGCAAATGCACATTTGCACTGCCGTCGGGACTTCTAAGTTCAACTGTTTGGCGGCTGCCGTAATGATGGTGCTTTTCAGTTTGTTGCGGATTGACTTTCATCGCTAAATTATTGAATTTTGTCCAAGCTAAGGGAACTCTAATCAAAGCACTACGATTACTTTCGCTCCAACAGACTTTTGTAGGTGCTTCGTGATGCGGAACAAGTCGTAAATAGCTTGATGAAACCATGTTGCCAAATGCTGTCAAACTCGGTGCATAATGGCAAAGTCCACCAATCAATTGCTTTGCTTCTTCGGATAATTCGCCTTTGCCATTAGTCATAATGTTTTCGCCGTTTTTCATCAATAAATTATGAAAATGTAATCCATTTCCTGCATGTTCGAAGTCCAATTTTGGGAAGAATGTGGCAATGTATCCGTGTTTATAAGCAACATTTCTGATAATCCAACCCGCCAAAACTACCATATCTGCAGCTTCATCTACGGGGGTTTCGAGTAATTCAATTTCAACTTGCTCGGCAGACTTGTTTTTCAATTCTTCATATTCTGTGGTCAATTGGCGAATTGCACCAACTTCGCTATGAGCATATTTCACGTTGCCCGTGATTTGCGTTACATAGCGGAGCATTTCATTCAATATCTGACCCGTTTTGGTGAATGGAGCAGTCGCATGATAGCCCTTTTGCTTTTCGAGAGGGTAAATATCTATATCCGATTTGCCGATTAGGTAAAACTCTAATTCGCCGAATGAATGGAGTTCAATTCCGGTATTTTTGGTCAAGGAATCGCTTGCTTTCTTTAAAATATTATCCGGTGCAAATTCAGCGAGATTGCCGTCTCTATCCATGAATCTACAAATAATATTCAAACTTTTTTCGTCGAATGGATTCAAAAACGCAGTTTTATAAACCGGAACGACGTACAAATCCGACTTGCCCGGGTCAACCATACCTTTGAACAATGATGAGCCGTCGCAACGTTCGCCTTCGCTCAAGATTAGCTCTGCATGTTTCCTGTCCGCAATCGGAATTTTTAGCTCTTTTAGTTTGCCGTCAATTCCTGTATAATTGAATGTAACTATTTCAATTTGCTTCTCAAGGATAACCTTTATCAAATCGTCTCTTGTCCAATCGTTCTTGGATTTCCCTG